>CAMBRL010000097.1 GCA_945870105.1 Chitinophaga pinensis | reverse complement strand
TTTTCTGGTGAAGATTGGAAGTGGATATGCTGAACATATCTGAACTCCATCCCATGCTGGAGTAGAAGTAATTGTAGATATCAAAATACCAGGAGTTGGGAGCAAATGCATCCAGCGATGCATCGTACAAAGCAGCCACCATTTCTGCTGCAACCTTCTCGCCTTTCTTTCCTTTTATCTTTAACCTCCACTGTTCTTTTTCGCCCGGTTGCAGTTTGTTTCGGAAGGTCTCAAATTCAATGTCTAACTCTTTGTTGGTGTAAGGAACTGATATCAACTGGCTGTGAATAAACACTTCGTTGTTTTTGAAATAGGTAAGATGCACCGTGAAGTTTCCGCGATGTTCTTCCGTCACCGGAATGGTAAGCAGGCGTTGCTCATCATTCAATGTGAGCCATTGTTTCTGTGAGATAAAACTTTTGTTGGCAATGGCATCAAACTGCTCCACTTCATACAACACTTTCACATCTTTGTAAGAAGAACCAATAAGCATCTTCGCCTCTTCTCCTGGTTCTGCTGTAATTTTAAGAGGTGCAAACCAATCAGCGGATGTGGTTGGCATTGTAGTTTCTTTCTCAGAAAATAAGGTGAAGTAGTTCAGCGTTTTTACTTCTTCACCGTATTTATCTTTTGAAATGGTTTCCACTAAATACAAGCCTTGAGCAAGTGACGAGAGTTTCTCCGCTTTGAAAAGTTTGTCTTTCTCTGTATCGAAATTTAATTTCAGAACTTCTTTTTCGCGTGCAAAATTCTCTCTGTCATTTTCATCTTTATAAACGGCATCGGGGAAATCTGCTTTGAATTGTTCTTTAGTATAAATAAACAAATCAGGCTCTGCCCATTTGCGTTTGCGGAGAATATCGTTCAGAGTTTTCAGCTTGTAAATGGTGAGCGTTCCTTTGGCTGCTTCAAATTCTCCGGCAGGGTTGGTGGTGCTGATGGTGAAATCTTTTTTCGCTTCACGGTTCAGTGTTTCAGAAATATCTAATGAAAGATTAAGCGCGGTATAACCTATGGTTACTGATGTTTCGGAGCTGCGGGTTTCGCCTGTGATGTCCACCACATCAGCATAAATGGTATAGGTGAAGGAAGGCTTGTATTCTTTTTTGATGCTGCGGTCGGGGATGGCTTCAAACGAAATCTCAAACTCACCGTTAGCATCGGTGGTTGCTGTTCCGTTCAGTATTTCCATGCTTTCGGTTAGCGGAAACCAGCCGCGCTTGCAATACCAGGGATATGGAAAGTAGGCGCTGCGCACCACACGGTATTTTATTTCTGCTCCGTCAATGTTAGAGCCTGCGTAGGCTTTTGCGCTTCCTGTTGCTTTTACTGTTTCGCTTAGTTTAAATGTTCCCGAAAAAGGTTTGAACGTTACTTCAAACTTAGGGCGTTTATATTCTTCCACCTGCACCGGATGCGAACCTGTTTCGTTTTGTATGGTCATGCCACCTGTGAGTACACCAACAGGTGCTGTAAACGTTCCGCTGAAGGTGCCGTATTCATTGGTGGTTAGATCCAGTGAAGCTACCTTCTCGTAATTAACATCAAAAAAAGTAACGGTTGTTTTGGTATTTGTAACAATGTTCTGATTATTTCCGTCTTTTTCAATCAGGATGCCTTTGAAGTAAATGGTTTGTCCGGGGCGGTAGATAGCGCGGTCGGTAAAGAAGTGGGTGGACTGCACCTTTTGCCTTTGCGGATCACCGAAGTAATAGGAGTAAAACGCATTGTCGGTAAACAGTTCGTCATCGTTGTAGTTGAGTTCTAAGATGTAGTTCTCGCGTTCCAGTTTTCCTTTCACGGTAAATTGTCCGTTGGCATCGCTGGTGTAAACACCGCTCTTGCGCAAATCGTATTCACGCGAAGCGTAGTTGTAATATTCTTCCCACAATTGCGCTTTCACTCCTTGCAGGGGAGCTCCCGAACTGCGCGAAACCACTACAAAGCCGCGGTTACCTTTTTCTTCCTGACGGCTGGAGAAGGCAATATCTGAAAACGATGTTATAGTATAAGCTACAGCATTCCCGTTAGTTGAGAAATCAGCAGAAGTGGAAGCAAACACCACATACAATCCTGTTTTCATCGGGGGCAGTTTCAGCTCGGCTGAGTGCGTGTTGAAGTCGCCTTCATCGGGTAACATAAAGTCAGTTTCACTGACTACTTTTGAAATGCTGAACAGTTCTTTTATCTGCTCTTCACCGTAATATTTTCTGCGGAACTTTTTATATTTTTCATAGTCGAGTGTTGCAATGCGGAAATAAACCTTTGCATTCTTCTCGCCTGCTTTTGCAAGATTGGTGTAGTTGATTAATGCCAGAAAAGGTTTGTCGGGAAGGTTAACACGTTCCACATTGAACAACAAACTCTTTTGTGTAATGCTGGTGAGCAGGCTGCGGCAATTGCTTGCCCCGAATGATGAAGAGAAACGGCTGATAGCTTCGTTGCATTTATCAACCGCTGCATTCTTTTTCCATTTCAGTTCATCGTCATCACCTTTTTTGTAGCCACTGCCTTGGGTAAAAAAGTAGTTGGCTATCTCGTACGAAATTTCGGTGGAGACCGGAAAAGCGAGGTGTTGTTTTTCTGAGCGTTCGAGCGCTGCAAGAAAGAGGCTGTCTTTGTCTGCATCTATGGAATGGCTGCGCATAAAACGCAAGCGTTTTAAATCTGCATCCACCAATGCATCCGGATTTTTATCTTCGGTATGGAAACTTATAACATCGCGCAGTAATAAGACTGCACGGTATTCTAAAGAGGTGCTATCGGGAGTTGTGATGTTGAGTGCTGCAAAATCTTTCGGAGCAGAAAAATACTTCGCGCCTTCTATCTCGTATTTAAAAGCAGGTTGTGTTAAACCTGTTTCTTCGTTCATGTAAAAATCAATGGCGCGGTGGGCAAGAAAGTCGTACACGGTAGGGCGCAGCTCACGTGCGTTGCGGCTTTCCATCAGCACGGCATCAAAGGTAGAGATGGGAAGTTCTTTTAGTTTATCTGCTTCTTCCAGACTTTTGCGGTAGTGGAAATCAACCTGTGTAACAATCTTCTTCAAATCCCAGGTGCTTAAATCTTCAGGCACAAAGTCAACCGTTTCGGTGCGGTCCATAAACACCCAGCGGTTTTGCTCGTAGTAACTCCAATAGGATTGTGCGAGTATGGAATGCAGCACAGGCTTTACGGGATACTGCGCATCTTTCAGTTCGCCTTCCAGTTCAAGTATGCTTTTCTTGAGGGCATCTTCTTCGAGGTAAGAACTGAATTTCATTTTATGGATAATAGCCTTTATAAACTGCGGAGCATTGTTTGTCTTCTTCGAGTCTTTGAAAATAACATCTACTACTTCCAGCGCAGATTTGGTCAATCCTTTTCGGGTGAGGGAATCTATTTGTGCCCATTGCTTTTCATAGTTCTCACCTTTTAAAAGATAAGGCGCGAGGGGTGAGGGACGGGGGATGAGGGAGGAGGAAATGGTAACCAATGCAAGGAGAAGAATTGCAGGGAGGATGGAGTATTTTAAGGTTTTCATCGGGTAGGTTTTCGGGTAATACATGACAAAGATGCGGAAAAGGGGAGGATTCCATTATTGTAAACTTACATCAGGATTTATTCAATTAACCTTTAGGAGTGGTCATCATAGCAGGGGGTGATGCTAAACTCTACTCAAACGCATTAAACCCCGTAACATCCATTCCTGTTATCAGCAAATGAATGTCGTGCGTGCCTTCATAGGTTACCACCGATTCCAAATTCATCATGTGGCGCATAATAGGATACTCACCCGTTATACCCATGCCGCCTAACATCTGTCTTGCGTTACGTGTTATCTCCAACGCCATGTTTACGTTGTTACGTTTTGCCATGGATATCTGTTGAGGCGTAGCGCGGTGTTCATTTTTCAAAACTCCCAGCCTCCAACTCAGTAATTGTGCTTTGGTAATTTCGGTAATCATCTCCGCTAATTTTTTTTGCTGCAACTGAAAAGCGCCTATCGGTTTCCCGAATTGAATACGCTGTTTGGAATAACGCAATGCTGCATCATAGCAATCCATTGCTGCACCAATTACTCCCCATGATATGCCGAAGCGGGCAGAATTCAAACAACCCAATGGACCTTTCAATCCCTTTACATTCGGGAAAATATTTTCTTTCGGAACTTTAACGTTATCAAAAACCAATTCACCCGTTGCCGATGCACGCAGCGACCATTTACCATGTGTTTCGGGAGTAGTAAAACCTTCCATTCCGCGTTCTACTACCAAGCCATGAATAACACCGTGTTCGTTTTTTGCCCACACCACAGCTATATCCGCAAAAGGCGCATTCGAAATCCACATTTTTGCTCCGTTCAAAATCACATGGTCGCCTGCATCTTTAAAGTTGGTAATCATTCCGTTTGGGTTCGAACCGTGGTCGGGTTCAGTTAAACCAAAGCAACCCATCATCTCTCCTGCTGCAAGTTTGGGAAGGTATTTTCTCTTTTGTTCTTCAGAGCCATACGTAAAAATAGGATACATCACCAACGAACTTTGCACTGATGCTGTAGAACGGATACCTGAATCTCCGCGTTCTAATTCCTGCATAATCAATCCGTAAGAAATCTGGTCTAATCCTGCACCGCCATATTCAGTTGGAATGTAAGGACCAAAAGCACCAATACTTGCTAAACCTTTAATCAAATGTTTCGGAAACGTTGCAGTCTGGCAAGCCTCTTCAATAATAGGCGAAACTTCTTTTTTCACCCATGCGCGAACCGAGTCGCGTATCAGTTTTTGTTCGTCAGTAAGCAGGTCATCAACAAGATAATAATCGGGAGCCTGGAAAAGATCGGTGCGTGCCATAAGTTTAAATTTTTGGCGAAATTACTTAATTTTGTTCCTAACCTTAAAATATACTCCAATGAAAAATCTTTTCGGATTATCAATAATGATTGCGGTGATTTTCACCGCCTGCCAAAGCAACGAAACAGGAAATGCAAAAGATGTGGCGCAAGATCAGATTTACCGCCACTACGAAATACGATTTGAAGAGGCTGATTATTCTGCTTCTGTAGATGCTGGTTTTCGTTTTGCAGGTGACAAAGGGACAACTCTGGTTTTAAGTGCACCTTCAAAAATTACTGCCAACAATGTGGAACTTACGCAAACCGAAATGCTGCTGGGTGGGGCCTATTACAGTGAACCGTATCCTATAAAATGTCCCGACAAAAGAGTAGTTATTGCCTATACAGACCATAAAGAAAATGTGCTCACCGAAACCTATGAAGCAGGAAGCGTAAAGTTTACAGAAAAGTCAGATACTTTTTATCTGGGTAAAAGTTTAACCATTCCTTTTTCTGTTTCGGGAGGTGACAGAGCTGATAATTATGAAGTTATGCTGAGTGATTCTAAACTGCAAAACATCAGTTTTTATTCTAAATCTGCAACGGAAAACGTGTTTGAAATTCCGGGCAGTGCAACTGATACATTGGCCACAGGCGAAATGTTGTTACAGATAATTTCGCACAAACGGAAAGATCTTGACAACCATTCAACCCTTGGAGGAACAGCAGATTTCTCTTGTCTTTATACACCGGTGAGGGTGGTGGCGGTGAAGGAAGAAGTGAATTAGATTTTCTCTAATGCCTGTCTTAAATCCTCAATTATTTCTTCGGGCTCTTCCAATCCTACATAAAAGCGGATGTGATTCCAGGGAAGCTCAGTAGTTCCGTAATTCTGCGAATCATATAATGTACACGTTGGAAAAATTAATGACTCATGTCCGCCCCAGGAACAGGCAAGTAAAAAACGTTTCAGTGAATTGCAGAACGCTTCAACCGAAGCAATATCTTTTGCTTTCAGTTGAGCAGAAAACATTCCACCTGTTCCGCTCATCTGTGATTTTGCCAACTCGTATTGCGGATTGCTTTTCGAAAAAGGGAAAAACACTTTATTCACTTTCGGATGGTTTTCCATGAATTCAACAACCTTTGCAGCCGTTGCATTCGTGCGCTCCACTCGAATTTTTAAGGTGCGTAGTCCAAGCAGCATCAACCAGGCATCGTTGGGAGAAATGATGCCTCCCAATGTCATAAACTCATCCTGAAAAATTTCAGCAATTTTCTTTTTGCTACCTGTTAAAACTCCTGCAACAATATCGCTGTGTCCGCCAAAATATTTGCTGGCACTATGCACCGTCATGTCAATTCCCATTTCAATCGGTCGCTGAAAAATTGGGGTGGAATAACTGTTATCAATCAACGTGGTAATGTTGTGTTGTTTTGCCAATGCAGCTACCGAACGGATATCCTGCATTTCAAAAGTCACAGAATTCGGACTTTCAAGAATAATAAGTTTGGTGTTGGGTTTTATTGCCGTTCGAAAATTCTCAATGTCTGTTCCGTCAACCATAGTGCTTTCAACACCATAATTAATTAACATTTTGTTCAGCAGCTTATAAGTCCAGCTGTACGGTTTTTTAACACAGATAACATGTTCGCCACCTTTAACCGAACTCATGACACCGGCAGCCATAGCAGCACTTCCGCTTCCAAATATCAAAGCATCTTCTGCGCTTTCCAACGCAGCAACTTTTTCGCGTAGAATACTAACGGTGGGATTAACACCCCGTGTGTAAAAAGGAACGCTGTCTTCATTTTTTAGTGCATCGCGCATTTCGGCAACAGTGCCAAAGCAGAAATTACTACTCTGAAAAATAGGAGGTGAAACCGAGCCGAAATACTTTTCGCGCTCTTCGCCAAGGTGATTTAGGATGTGGGAAATGTCAGACATCGATTTGGTATACGTCATTGCGAGGGTTTTTCACCCGAAGCAATCTTTTTCATAATGTAAGATTACTTCGCTATCGCTCGTAATGACGATTAATAATTACTCAGCTACAATAACCAGATATTTAGACGAGCGCCAGAAAGCCTTGTAATCATTAATGCTCAGACTATCCACATGCTTTTTATCTCCATGTATGGTATAAGAAGTTGAAGGATGGTCAGTAACAATTTTTGCTTTTTTATTATTAATAACAATGGCTGGCGTTTTAGTAATGTCAATTTTATTAAACGCATTCTGGTCAAAATCTTTATTGATGTTGGCCGTTTTTCCCATACCGATAAAACCACCTTCTTTAGTAATGATTTTTGCCTCTTTCAGGTTTTTTTCAGTGCCGATGATATAATAAGCTGTGTTGAGTTCGCTTACTTTTTCTTCAATCACTTTTGATTTGCCTTCACTCTCCGATGCCAACATATCAACCTGTGCAGTCAGGTTTTCAACAACGATATCCAGTTTTGCAAGTTCATCTTTCAAAACATTAATCTGTGCATCACGCTCAGCTAATTGTTTCTCCAGATTTTCTATCATCTTTTTCAGATTGCCGGTGTAGCCTTTTTCATCTTTCAGTTTTTTGTTTAGCTCATCAATCTTCTTTCTGTTTTTCAGCGACAACTCATAAATCAACTGAATATCTTGAGTGATTTGCTCTTTGCGGTCTGCTCCCATTTCAACACCGTTTGCAGTGTTAGCGGTAATAATTCCTTCTTTGGTTTTTATGCTGTCGAGGTTATACTGTATCTCGTTATAGGCATTCACAAAATCATTGATGGTGTTGGCATCACCGCCAATCTGTTCCTGCAGTTTCAGGTTATCTAATTCTAATTGTTTTAGTTTTTCTTCCTGTTCTTTGTTGGTGCAGCTTGCAAAAATTGCGGCTGCCATGAAGAAGGTAAATAGTTTTTTCATTGAGTTTGGTTGTTGGTTTAAGCGTCCAAAAGTAAGGGAAATCTTTTGAACGCTTAAACCATCACCGAAACAGTAAACAATAAAATACAGAGACTACTTGCTGTAAACCGCAGTAACATTATCCGTTCCGCCTGCCGAAACAGTGTAACTAAGGTTTATTTGTGTACCGCTAAGGGTGCCGCTACCGGCAACATTCAGGTTGTCTACTAATTGAGGATTTATAACAAATGTGTTTCCATTTACAATAGCAGTGGCTTTGTTGGACGAACCAAGATTATAAAAATTAGCAATCAGAATTGCAGTGCTGTCGCTTGCTGATTTTGAAATGGTCACGCTATAAGAAGATGTTCCCAGTTGAGAACTGTTTTCTTCGCATGTCCAACTTCCGGTAAAATCATTCCGGTCATCTATAATACAAGAACCATCATCAATATTTGCATAGGGATTATAGTTTGAAGATGCGGGATCAATGCACCCTAATATTTGACAAGAACCATCATCTTCCTTTGCTTCTGTGTCATAATTAATTGCGGAAGAATTTGTACACCCTTTCTTCTTGCAAGATTGTATACTAAAGATGATTACAACTAAACTGAGCAATAACAAAAATTTTGTTTTCATCTTATTTCTACTTTTTAGTAAGCAGAGTAATTCCTTATGAGAGGCTAAGATAACTGTTATTTATAGAACCAGTAATTACTTTGTGTAAATCGCAGTAACAGCTTGAACGCCTCCTGCCGAAACGGAATAATTCATGTTAATAGTAGAACCACTTAATGTCCCTGATCCAGTAATATTTAAATTATCAACTAATTGCGGAGCAAGTGTGAGGGTATTTCCGTTTATACTACCAACAGCGCTTATAGAATTGCCTAGATTATTAAAGTTATAAATAAACACAGAATCGATATTCGTTGGTGATTCCGAAATAGTTACAGTATACTGAGACTGTCCTAAAACGGAATTATCCTCTTCGCAAAACCAGGTGCCTGTAAAATCATAAGATTCCTCTGTGGTACAAGAAGAAAGTGCAACAGCAATAGTGAATGCAACAACAGCTATTTTATTTTTGAAAGTTTTCATAGTAGAAAGTTTTTGGTTTTGGCTTAGGGAAAAACAATTTTGATGCCATAAAAATAATAAACCATTTTTGTATCCAAATTAAAAACACATGGAACAAACCCCTTTAATGATTTACGGAGCCTATGGCTACACTGGTGAACTGATAACCCAAAATGCAGTAAAGAAAGGCTGGAAGCCTTTGCTGGCAGGCAGAAACGAGGAAAAACTAAAAGCACTTGCTCATCGTTTTGGATTAGAATATGCAGTGTTTGATGTAAACGAAAAAGAAAAACTACTTGCTGCTTTGCAAGGCAAAAAAGTGCTGTTGCACTGTGCAGGACCGTTTGCGCATACATTTAAGCAGATGATAAGTGCTTGTCTTCAAACAGGCACACATTATCTTGACATCACCGGTGAAATAGGTGTCTTTGAAGGCGCTGCCGCAAAAAGTGACGCAGCAAAGAAGGCCAGCATTATGCTGATGCCAGGAACAGGTTTTGATGTGGTGCCGAGCGATTGTTTAGCTACTTACCTAAATCAACAATTGCCCGATGCAACAAGTCTGAAACTTGCGTTTACCAGTTTGGGAAGAATGTCAAGAGGTACTTCATTAACCATGGTTGAAAACCTTGGTGCAGGCGGTGCCGTGCGCAAAGACGGAAAAATTATAAACGTTAAAAACGCACACAACGTGCAGGAGTTTCCATTCGGTGAAAAGAAAATTCTGTGTGCCACTATTCCATGGGGCGATGTTTCAACGGCTTATTACAGTACAGGAATTCCAAATATTGAAACCTATATGTCTGCCTCTCCTTCCATGGTAAAATCCATGAAAATGGGGAATTACATCGGGTGGTTGTTATCCACATCATTGGTGCAGAACTATCTGAAAGCACAGGTAAACAAACGCAAACCCGGACCTGATGAAACGGAACGGAAAAATGGTTACAGCATTTTTTATGGAGAAGTACAAAACGCAAAAGGCGAGAAAAAATCAGCGGGATTGAAAACACATGAAGGCTATACACTCACCGCGGCAACAGCTGTAAACATTGCAGAAAAAGTGCTGAACGGCAATTTCAAAAGAGGATACATGACACCTTCAATGGCTTACGGTCCTGATTTAATTTTAGAAATTGAAGGAACGAAACGATATGACATTTAGGTTCGTCATTGCGAGGGTTTTTCACCCGAAGCAATCTTTCGCATTATCTGAGATTGCTTCGCTACCGCTCGCAATGACGGATTAGAAATTAAAACGATAATTAATGAATACACCAGAAATTCCTGTAATAGACATAAGTCCACTGCGTGAAAAAGAAACAGACAAAACTGCTAGTGATAAAATTGCGCAACAAATAAATACCGCCTGTCGCGAACATGGCTTCTTCTATATATCCGGGCACGGTGTTAATCAGGCGTTGCAGGAGAAAATAGAAAAGCTAAGTCATGAATTTTTCAAACTGGCTGAAGAAGAAAAATTAAAAATCTCCATGCAGTTGGGAGGAAAAGCATGGCGTGGTTTTTTCCCTGTTGGTGATGAATTAACTTCAGGAAAGCCCGACATAAAAGAAGGTGTTTATTTCGGAACTGAACTGGATATAAACAATCCGCAAGTAATTGCAGGAACTCCCATGCACGGGCAAAATCTTTTTCCCGAAAAGCCTGAAGACCTGCGCGAAATTGTATTGCAATATATAGATGAGCTTACAAAAGTTGGGCATCTTGTAATGAAAGCGGTGGCATTGAGTTTAAACTTAGATGCTGATTATTTTTATTCGCGATATACTAAAGATCCGCTGATGCTTTTCCGCATTTTTCATTATCCGCATTATGCTGAAAACGAAGAACTGTGGGGCGTTGGCGAACACACTGATTACGGCTTGCTTACTATTTTAAAACAAGATGCTATTGGTGGTTTACAGGTTAAATCGCGCGGACAATGGATAGAAGCACCACCGATTGAAAATACGTTTATCTGCAACATCGGTGATATGCTAGACCGCATGACAGGCGGCTTGTATCGTTCCACACCTCATCGTGTGCTGAATAAATCAGGTAAAAGCAGATTGTCGTTTCCCTTGTTTTTTGATCCCGGGTTTGATACTGTTCCAAAGAAAATTGAAAACATTTCACAACCGGCAGAAGATGACAGCGCAGAACGATGGGACAAAGCAAACGTTCATGCGTTTGAAGGAACGTATGGAGATTATATTCTCAATAAAGTTTCAAAAGTTTTTCCGGAGTTGAAAAGAGGTTTGATGTAGTCGTCATTCCGAACTTGTTTCGGAATCTTTCTGTGAGATGCTGAAACAAGTTCAGCATGACTTAACAACCTAATTCACATAACTCACCTTAATCATATTCGATTGCCCGCGCTCACTGATAGGAATGCTGGCAATATTGATGATGATGTCTTTCTCTTTTACCAATCCCATTTTTTTCAACCGTAATTTTATGTCGGCAATAGTGTGGTCGGTGCTTACATATTTATCGTAATAAAAGCCGCGCACTCCCCAAACTAAATTCAGCATATTAAGAATGCTTTGGTTGTCAGTAAAAATTAAAATGTTGGTATCCGGTCTGTGGCTGGAAACACGGAAAGCCGTATAGCCACTGTGCGTCATGGTGATAATAGCAGCTGCATTTGTCTGTTTTGCAATCAAACTTGCATTGTAGCAAATAGAGTCGGAAATAAATCTGTCTGTTCCGGGAACCGGCAAATGTTCCTTGTTATAAATGTCTTCAAAGCCTTCAATGTATTCAATGATGGTGCGCATGGCTTCCACCACTTTTGCAGGATGGTCACCAACAGAAGTTTCACCGCTCAGCATCAATGCATCTGCGCCATCCATCACTGAATTGGCAACATCATTTACCTCCGCACGCGAAGGACTGATTCCTGTTATCATGCTTTCCATCATCTGTGTTGCAATGATTACAGGCTTTGCAGCTTCCAGGCATTTTTTTACAATCAGTTTTTGTATCACCGGAACTTTTTGCATCGGCACCTCAACACCTAAATCACCGCGTGCTACCATAATAGCATCCGTTTCTTTTATGATGACATCAATGTCTTGTATTGCTTCCGGTTTTTCAATCTTGGCAATTACTTTGGTGTTCTTGCCTTGATTGGCAATCAAGTGTTTCAATTCAATAATATCTTCACCCGAACGCACAAACGAAAGTCCAATCCACTCCACATCCTGGCTTAATGCAAACTCTAAATCTTTTTTGTCTTTATCAGTAAGACAAGGCAATGAAATTTTTGTGTTCGGCAGATTTACTCCTTTTTTTGATGAAAGAATTCCACCATGTGTAACCAACGCTTTTACTTCGCTTACTTTATCCGTTTCAAGAACACGAAGCGCAATTTTCCCATCGTTGATCAATATCTTATCATCCACTTTTACATCAGACGGAAATGACTGATACGTGATGTATAATTTCTCTTTTGTGCCTATACATTCCTTGGTTGTAAAAATAATTTCATCGCCCGTTACCAAAGTAATTTCATCTGCGCCTGCACTGTTTTTTTCCATCATTCCAATCCGGATTTTTGGTCCTTGTAAATCGGCTATAATGCCAATGTTGTAAGGCTTTTCAGCATTCAGTTTGCGAATGTTGTCAACCACTGCTTTGTGCACCTCATGCGCTCCATGCGAAAAATTAAGACGACAGATATTCATCCCTGCTTCAGCCATTTCTTTCAACGCTTCATACGATGAAGAAGCAGGTCCGATGGTGGCGACAATTTTTGTTTTGTTGTAGTTCATTTTATTCTTTTATTCTGAAGGCTGCGAGTAAATCTTCGTGCTCTTCTTTTTTCTTTTTAGGTATAGCTGTGTAAAAAAGCGGATGTCCGTATTTCAGTTTTTCGGTGTCAAAAACAGAAGCTGTAAGCACGCTGTCAATACTTATTATTTTTTGCACCAGTTCATCAACTTCGTATTCGCTACGCAAACCGTAAATCTGCAAAATGTAATCAGCTTGTTTCAGTTCGGCTGCAAAAAATATTTTCCCGATTTTATTGGTGATCAAATAAAAATCCTGCAAAAAATCTTCGTTGTTGTAATAATAGCGGGAGAATGAAATTTCCTCATTCGGACCGGGAATATCTTCTTCTTTTTGAAGTTCGATCTCCAGTATTTTGTTCAATTCCCAGCAAAGGCGGTAATCTTTCTGATGACACGAAATGCCAATGAGCGCGAAGAAATCTTCCTGCTCATCTTTCCAGTCAAGAACTAATTTTGCCATTACACAATTTGAATTTGCACGGCTTAAAGTTATAGCTTAAAAATCAGGAAGCAAAAACCCCTGCCGAAGTTTTAGTCCAAACGGCAGGGGTCACACAACAACAGGGAACTATGTTCCCCTCTCCTTTTGGAGAGGGGTTAGGGGTGAGGCTTATTCTGTTTTAACTAATTTGCGTGTTACTGCTGAATTTGTTTTCTCATCTGCAAGTATGAGGTTATAAATTCCTGCACTTAATTCCGATACAGGCAAGTTAATTTGCTGAACACCTGAACCAAAGTTCATGATGGTGGCATACACTTGTCTTCCTGCAATATCAACTATGCGAATGCTTAAACGTGCATCTTTCTGCAGGCTGATATTGATAGCCGCATCTCCTTTGAACGGGTTAGGGAATACATTACCAACCGAAGTTTCGTTAATTACCGCAACTTCATTTACACCGGTAGTTACTTCTCTTGAAGTGATGAGCAAACCAATATCAGTGATGTTCATGTTTGAACCGTCAATGGTTACGATAGCAGGAACAGTAGTAAGGTTATACACTTCGCCATATACCTGATACGTCCCGTAAGCCACATTGCTGAATGAGAACTCACCGAAAGCATCGCTATAGGTATATTGCAACGGCTCGTCATTCATGTTGAGTAACATAACCTGAACACCTTCAACAGCATCACCGGGGCCTTCGGTTTTATTAGCTCCTTCAGTAACCAGTCCACCAATAAAGCCGGGACCACCAGGGTTGTTACCCTCAATCATGTGGATGTTTCTGTTAAGATTTGAAGTAAGGCTGATTACGTCTGCATTGTACCAGAACAGTTCGTGCTCAAAATATGTTGGCAGGAAGTTGGCATAAACAGATGAGCC
>CAMBRL010000096.1 GCA_945870105.1 Chitinophaga pinensis | reverse complement strand
CTTCAACTTCCCCACCACAAAATCAATCTCTTCTTTTGTGTTGTATTTGCTGAATGAGAAACGCACAGAAGGGCGTTCGATATCTTTCTGAACGGCACGCAAAACATGCGAGCCCTGGTCGCTGCCCGAAGAGCAGGCGCTGCCGCCCGAGGCTGCAATGCCGTCAATGTCTAAATTAAACAACAGCATTTCGGCTATATCGGTTTTAGGAAAACAAACATTTAAAACCGTGTAAAGCGAGTTGCCTTTTGCGTCACCGTTAAACTCCACACCCGGAATGTTTCGTTCCAGTTGTTCAATCATATAGTTTTTTAAACCAAGAATATGAGTGTGATGCTCGTCAACTTCGCCTAATGCAATTTCCATTGCTTTGGCAAGACCAACTATTCCGTAAATATTTTCGGTTCCGCCACGCATGTTGCGCTCCTGTGCACCGCCATAAATCAAAGGTTTTATACGTACGTTGGAATTCACATAGAGAAAACCAATGCCTTTGGGTCCGTGAAATTTATGAGCTGAGCAGGTGATAAAATCAACGGGTATTGTTTGCAAGTCAAAGCGGTAATGCGCCATGGTCTGCACTGTATCGGAATGGAAGATGGCGTTGTGTTTTCTGCACAATTCTCCCAATTTTACTAAATCAATCAGGTTGCCTATTTCGTTGTTGGCATGCATCAGCGAAACAAGGCTTCGTTCGTTGTTTTTCAGCAGTTCTTCTAAACTGTCTAAATCAACGTGTCCGTCAGGAGTAAGTTTTACAAAACTTAGTTTTATTGCACCTGCTTTTTCTAAAGCCTCCAGCGTGTGCAAAACTGCATGGTGTTCAATCTTGCTGGTAATGGCGTGTTTAATTCCAAGGTCGTTAACCGCACAACGGATAGCCATGTTATCGGCTTCCGTTCCCCCCGAAGTGAAAAATATTTCGGCTGGAGAAACATTCAGAAAACCTGCAACCTGCTTGCGTGCTTTTTCAATAACAGCACGCGCCTGTCTGCCATAACCGTGAATGGAAGAAGGATTGCCGAATTGTTCTCTCAGAACCGGCAGCATGGCTTCCACCACTTTTTCGTCAATGGGTGTTGTGGCTGCGTTGTCTAAATATACTTTCATTTGTTCTTTGTTTCGTCACACTGAACTTGTTTCAGTGTCTTATATTTTGAGATGCTGAAACAAGTTCAGCATGACGTTTATTATTTCCCGCTCATCAACTCTTTAATATCCATAATTATTTTCTTCGCCAATGTATCCGCAGTAGTCTCAGTTGGGCTTTCAGAATAAATACGAATAATAGGTTCAGTATTCGACTTGCGAAGGTGCACCCACTCTTTGGTTTTTTCAAATTCAATCTTCACCCCGTCAATCGTGTTAATCTTTTCTTTCTTGTATTTCTTTTGTATTGCGGCAAGAATGGCATCCACATCAGTTCCGTTGGCAAGTTCTACTTTGTTTTTAGACATAAAGTAAGAAGGGTATTTTCCGCGAAGCATAGAAACACTTTTTGCATTTTTTGCAAGATGCGTCAGAAATAATGCAATACCCACCAAAGCATCACGACCGTAATGCAGCTCAGGATAAATAATACCGCCATTGCCTTCACCGCCAATAACGGATTTTGTTTCTTTCATTTTTTCCACCACGTTCACTTCTCCCACAGCCGATGCAAAATATTCGCCACCTGCTTTTTCGGTTACATCACGCAATGCACGTGTTGAGGAAAGATTGGAAACTGTATTTCCCTTTTTAGATTTTAAAATATAATCAGCTACTGCCACCAGTGTGTATTCTTCGCCAAACATTTCACCGTCTTCGCAAACCAGCGCCAGACGGTCAACATCGGGGTCAACCACAATGCCGATGTGTGCATCTTTCTTTTTTACTACTTCCGCAATTTCAGTCAGGTTCTCAGGCAGCGGCTCGGGGTTGTGCGGAAAATGTCCGTCTGGTTCGCAATACAGTTCTGTTATTTTGGTAACGCCCAGCGCATTCAGCAATTTTGGAACTGCAATTCCTCCAGTGGAATTAACACAGTCAATCACCACTTTAAAATCTTTAGCTTTTATAGCGGCAACATCAACCAAAGGCAGCGCCAGTATTTTTTCAATATGGCGGTCAATAGCGCCATCGCGAATTACATAAACACCTAACTCATTTACCGCAGCAAAGTTGAAATCTTCGCTGGCTGCAATTCTTAGTAGTTCTTCGCCTTCAGCAGCAGAAATAAATTCTCCTTTGCCGTTAAGCAGTTTCAGCGCATTCCATTGTTTAGGATTATGGCTGGCGGTAAGAATAATTCCTCCATCGGCTTTTTCATCGGTCACAGCCATTTCAACGGTTGGTGTGGTTGAAAGTCCCACGTCAATCACATCAAAACCAGCTCCCAGCAAGGTTCCTCCAACTAAACGGTTTACCATGTCACCGCTTACGCGTGCATCACGACCAACCACAATTCTCGGACGGCCTTTTTTCTTGAATGATTTTTTTATCAGTGCTGAATATGCAGCCGTAAATTTTACAATATCTAAAGGGCTTAAACCTTCGCCCGGCTTGCCGCCTATGGTTCCTCTTATTCCGGAAATCGACTTTATTAAACTCATATATTTTTTGAAAAGGGACACAAAGATATAAATGAATGTTAAGCCTGAATTAAAGCATGATTTTAAGCAGCGATAATTTTTAAACAAAGTCTGTTAATAATTAAAAAGGGTAATAAAATGCTTTTATTTGATTTTATTAACTTTGCATTAAATCCTCACGCTGAAAAACCTAAGGATATGACAGAAGAAACCCCCACCAATAGCGAGAATATTCATTTCAAAAACTGTTTGGAACGTTTTGAAAAAATGTTGCGCAAAAACGAGCGTTATTTTTTCGATACCAGCGATTTTGAAGATCTTCTCAATCATTACATATCAACCAACGAAAATGGCAAGGCTCTGAAAGTTGCCAGTTGTGCAATTGACCAGCATCCGTATTCGGTGTTGTTCATTATCCGAAAGGCACAATTACTTTCAGCTTCCAATCAGCAAGACAAAGCGTTGGCAGTTATTTCAAAAGCTGAGTCACTTGATCCTTCCAATACCGAGTTGTATATTACCAAAGGCAGTATCTACAGCCAGATGGGGATGTATAACAAATCTATAGAGTGCTATAACGATGCCATCAAGAAGGCTGATGATCCTGATGATATTTACCTCTGTATTGCCTTTGAATACGAGAATATGTCGGATTACTATACAGCCATTCGTTATCTGAAAAAAGCGTTGCAGATTAATCCTGAAAACGAAGCTGCGATTTATGAAATGGCTTTCTGCCACGAAATGCAGAGTACGCATGAAGATGCGGTAAATGATTTCAATGCATTTCTTGAAGAGCACCCTTATTCCTCTTCGGGCTGGTATAACCTCGGACTTTCATATGCCAAATTAGATCAGGACGAAAAAGCTATTGAGGCTTATGATTATGCTATTGCCATTGACGATAAATTTGCCTCAGCCTATTTCAATAAAGCCAATTCGCTGGCTAATCTCGAACGGTTTCGCGATGCAATTCCGGTTTATGAAGAAACTTTTAAATGCGAACAACCCGACAGCACTGCACATTATTACATTGGTGAGTGTTATGAGCGCTTGGAAGAGGATGATATTGCATTGAAGCATTACAAAATGGCTTTAAAAATTGATCCGGAATATCCTGATGCATTGTTTGGAATGGCAATGGTGCTGGAACGCAAAGGAATGGATTTTGAAAGTTCAGGCTACATTAAAAAAGCCATCAGTCTTGATGAAGCCAATGCAGATTTCTGGCATTTTTATGGCGACTTACTCTTGAAAACAGGTTTTGTTCCCGATGCGGAATTTGCCTATGCAAAAACAGTTACACTAAGCCCTGAAAATGTGGATTCATGGGTTGATCTTGCTCATCTGCGTTTTCAACACGAAAGCCATATTGCCGGTTTCGAAACCGTTGCAGAAGGTATAAAAACAAATCCCGGTGCAGTGGAATTGTATTTTAAAATGGCTGCAATACTATTGGCAATGGGCAAACAAAATGATGCCATGGAAGTGTTGCGCACCGCCATGGAAATTGATGCAACACGTTTTCAGTTGCTTTTTGATTTTTATCCTGAAGCAGCAAAAATTTCTGCAGTGATTGATTTAATAGAAGCGTATAAATAAGTCATGAACTTCGAACTGTCAGATATACCTGAAAGGCCTGTAAAGCCACGTAATAGCGGATTGACCATGATGATGGATAAAGGTTTGTCTATTCGTCAGGCAGAAGATTTTTTGTCGGTGTCTGCCGGTTACTGCGATTTAGTAAAACTTGGTTTCGGCACTTCTTACATCACTCCAGGAGTAAAGGAGAAAGTTGCACTGTATCAAAAAGCAGGAATGAAAGTTTATCTCGGTGGTACGTTGTTCGAAGCATTTCTTATTCGCGGAATGTTTGATGAATACCTGCGCGTGATGGATAAATTTGGTTTGGACAGTGTGGAGGTTTCAGATGGTTCATTACAGATTACACATGATTTGAAATGCGAATACATTTCGCTGTTGGCAAAACACTATACAGTGCTTTCTGAAGTAGGTTCTAAGGAAGCCGGAATACTTATCCATCCTAAAGTTTGGAAAAGCATGATGAATAATGAACTGCAGGCAGGTTCATGGAAAGTAATTGCCGAAGCACGTGAATCCGGAACCGTAGGAATTTTTCGCCCGAGCGGAAAGGCACACGTTTCGTTAGTGAAGCAGATTGTTGAATCTGTTCCTGCAGAAGATATTATCTGGGAAGCTCCACAAAAATCACAACAGGTGTGGTTTATAAAAGAACTCGGACCAAACGTAAATCTTGGAAACATCGGTTATGAAGAAGTAATTCCCTTGGAAACATTGAGACTTGGCTTGCGCGGAGATACCTTTATGAGTTTTATTACACACAAAAGTCAGGTAATAAAAACAGAACCCAAAGTCCCTGAAAAAGTAACATCAAAAAACAGAATGAAAGAAATTACCGTAAAAGAATTGAAAGCAAAACTTGATAAAAAAGAAGATATACAAGTTATTGACTGTCGCGAACCTTATGAATATGAAATCGCGAACATTAACGCACAACTTATTCCCATGGGCGAAATGATGGACAACATTGATAAAATCGCCCGCGATAAAACAGTTGTGATTCATTGCCGCAGCGGTGCGCGTTCAGGCAATATTATTCAGGCGCTGGAAGCCCGCGAAGGCTTTACAAACCTGTATAATCTGAAAGGCGGAATTCTTGCCTGGGCAGATGAGGTTGATAATACACTTACTAAATATTAATCAATTCCGTCATTGCGAGCGTAGCGAAGCAATCTCATAATTTGAAGATTGCTTCGGTCATACTTCCCTCGCAATGACGATACAAAAATTTTATGCAAGAACTTTTCACCCACATCCTTCACTTGGATTTTGATTGGCTTTTTCAGCAATACGGAACGTATGTTTACTTGATTTTGTTTCTCGTTATTTTTATTGAAACAGGTTTGGTTGCCATGCCATTTCTTCCCGGTGATTCATTGTTATTTACAGCTGGTCTTTTTGCTAATCAGATTAATCAGTCAACAGGCGATACGTATTTGAATATTTATTATTTGCTTGGCTTGCTTTTTACTGCTGCGGTGTTGGGCGATAATTCCAACTACTGGATTGGCAGAACACTCGGACTGAAAGTGATGCACATGAAAATAGGGAAGAAGGTTTTGGTGAAACAGAAATACCTGGATAAAACACATCAGTTTTATGAAAAATACGGAACCAAAACCATCATCATGGCACGCTTTGTTCCAATTGTAAGAACCTTTGCACCTTTTGTTGCCGGAGTTGCAGAAATGAATTACAGCAGATTTTTTTCTTATGATATTTTGGGCGGGGCGCTATGGATAGGTTCAATGACTATTGCTGGTTTTTTCTTAGGTCAATTTGAATTAATAAGAGAGAACATTGAAAAAGTTGCATTAGGAATAGTTTTCATTTCAGTTCTGCCGATAGTGATTGAGTTAATAAAGGCACGTAGAGAGAAAACCAAGTAATGAGAACCTTCGGGCTTATCGGTTTTCCCCTTACCCATTCATTTTCTCAGAAATATTTTACCGATAAGTTTCTGACAGAAAAAATTGCAGACGTAGAGTACCGCAATTTTCCAATTGAAAAGATTGAAGATATTCACCGGGTTTTTGAAACAGAAAACCTATGCGGCTTAAATGTTACCATTCCATACAAAGAATCAATCATTCCCTTTTTAGATGAGTTAGATGCTTTTGCTGTGGCAGTAGGAGCAGTAAACACAGTAGTCATCAGAAATAAAAAGAAGGTTGGTTACAATACCGATGTTTATGGTTTTGAATATTCGCTAAAACCGGTTCTTGAAAATCATCACACAAAAGCATTAGTGCTGGGCACAGGTGGAAGCTCAAAAGCCGTTGCTTATGTTTTGAAAAAGCTCAGAATCGAATTTCAGTTTGTATCACGTAATCAAGTTGTAAATTCAATTTCTTACGATGATTTAAAACCACAAACAATTCTGGAACACAAACTCATAATCAATACAACTCCTATGGGCATGTTTCCTGAAATACAGGATGCGCCTGGTATTCCTTATAGCTTTATCACTTCACAACATCTGTTGTTTGATTTGATTTATAACCCTGAAGAAACTGAATTTTTAAAGCGCGGAAAGCAACAAGGAGCACAAACTAAAAATGGTTTGGAGATGCTGCAACTGCAGGCAGAGAAGAGTTGGGAGATTTGGAATGAAGCGAAGTAGTTTTACTTCTTCATTTGTTTCTCATACTGTTTCTTTGCCAACTCACGCATCGTATCTTTTTTTGTTGACATAAACGCATTAAATTTTAAGAGTGTCATTGGAAAAAGCCGTTTCAGGTGAAACAGGAAAATAGCCTGCGCAGGAAACAGAATATGAAATTTGCATGCACCAGCTTTTTTTAGTAAACGTTTGGCCATAGCTTCAGCACTGTGCTTGGCACCATGCACCATGTATTTTCCCATTTCTTTTGACTCTGCATGTTGACCGCGTGCATGCTGCATCACGTTGGTGCGGAAAAAGAAAGGCATTGCCACCGAAACTGAAATTCCATGCACTTTTAACTCAGCATACAACGTTTCAGAAAGCGCTTTCACAGCAGCTTTGGTGGTGTTATAAGGCGACATGTTTGGTGCCGTTGCAACAGCTGCAATGCTTGAGATGTTAATGATGTGTCCTGAAGCTTGCTTTTTCATTGTCGGAATAAAATAATGACAACCGTAAATCACTCCCATCTGATTAATTCCGGTTATCCATTCCCAATTATCCAACCCATACTCTTCAAAAGGCGAACCATCGCCAACTCCTGCGTTGTTTACTAATAAATCAATGCCGCCTGCTTTTTTTAAAAAGTTTTCTGCAACGGTTTGGTAAGTTGTTTTATCAGCAACATCCATTAAATACGGAATTGCTTTTCCTCCTGCATTGGTAATCAGTTCAGTACTTTCATTCAATCCTTTTTCTGAAATATCACAGATGCCTATTGTCCATTTATCCACAGCCAGTTCTTTGCATAGCTCTCTGCCCAAGCCTGAAGCAGCTCCTGTTATGAAGGCTCTTCTCTTTGGATATATTTTTGTGAGTTGGTACATTATTGTTTGAGTTCCTCCACTTTAAACCTCCGCTGCACTTCTTTCAGTTCCTCAATATTCTCCTGCTTGTCAATCAATATTCTAGTAAGTATAGTCCCAAACTCTGATGGAGAAACTATCACTTCTTCGTTTGGGTATTTTGTTTTGTCTTTTTCGTTTCTGGTCAGAATAAAGCTGTATTCTTTATCAGGAGTTTGTCTGTCATTTCTAATGAAATAGTTCAGCGTGTTGTCGGCATAAAGCGCAACCGAACTGTAGGTGCTGTCAGGCATTTTGCCGGAGATACGGATTGGCCCGCTCCACAAATTATAACCGCTTGCTACATACAAGAAATCAGGATTGGGCATTACCACATGCCGATCTTTAGCGGTTATCACATCAGAATAAACCGGCACATTCATTTTTGAACCTGAGTTGAATTTTATTTTCAGAAGAATATAACGAGGTGTTATATAAATGGTAAGGAAATAACCAGCCACTGCAGCAAACACAACAATCAATATGCTTTTTAAAGTGTTGCTCATTTTTTTACTTTTTCAATGGTGGGCAACTGAACAGACTGTATGTTTTTGTAGACATGTTCCTGCGGGTGATACATGCGAATTGTCAGATAAAATTTCCCTTCTTCTCCACTTGGCAGCCAGTTGTGTTCTTTCTTCAACGATGAAATATTGATGACAAAACTGCTGTCGCTTTCATACTTCACATTCTGCAGGTTGTAAGAAAATATATCCGCTTCGTTATGCACCAGAAAATAATCTTCACCATAAAGTGTGATGCTCCAATAGCGCGCATCCAATGGTATTCCTTTAATCACATAATCGTTTCCGGAAGAAAGTTCTTCGCCTTTCGAATCTTTCTGTGCAACAAGATAAATCACTTCACTTGGATTAAGTGCATACAATGTTGCAACCGCAATTCGTGCGGTGAGCAATTGGTTTTTTCCTACTTCAGCAAGGTTTTGCCCTTTCCAGCAGCCGTTTTGAATGGTGGCATCTTTATCCGACCAATGATGGATACGGTAATATGCTATGCCCGAACCGACAAGCAATCCGATGAGAATAAGTAATATGACGGCTGATTTTTTCATTTCTGAAATTCCAAGCAAATGTATTTTTTATTTTTATCTACATTTACCTTCCTTATGTTTAGGTGTTTTCTGTCAGTTTTTGTTTCTCTTCTTTTGTGTGCGACAGCATACTCTCAGCCCAACGCAGCATTTTCGTTTACAGAAGTTTGCCAAGGAATTACTACACAGTTCACTAATCAAAGTACTGCCACAGCACCGGATACTATTCTTACCTGGAACTGGAATTTTGATGATGGCAGTAATGCAGCCACACTTCAAAATCCAACACACACGTATTCAACCTACGGAGTTTATGCTGTGCGTTTAATTGTAACAACAGTTTCAGGTTTGCGCGACACTGTTATTAATAATGTAGAAGTTCATCCCGTTCCTGATGCTTCCGTTTCTGCAAGTCCGTTTACGGGCTGTCAGCCGCTGACAATAACATTTACAAACAATACAACCATTGATACAGGCAGCATTTCAAACTGGCTTTGGGATTTTGATGACGGAACAACTTCAACTCAACAAAATCCTGCACATACCTATTGGGAACTTTTCGGTCACACCGTAAAACTCTTTGCCACTTCCAACAAAGGCTGTGTCGATTCTACAACACGCGATATTTTCGTTTTGCAAAATCCAGTTTGTGATTTTACTGCTTCACTTATTTCGCTTAACGACAGCAGCCCGATTGTGAATTTTACTAACCTGAGTTCAGGAGGAAATATTGATTTGCTCTGGGATTTCGGTGACAGCACTTCTTCAACGGAATACAGTCTGGTTCATACTTATGATACCTGCGGAAGCTACAATGTTATTCTCACTGCCACAGGAACAAACACCTGCGTTACGGTGGCAAATTATATTCTGGAAGTGTGTGATAGCTTGGTGCAGATTTATAATGGAGTAGCAGAGGAGCAGACGACTTCGCTTAGTGATTTCATCATTTTTCCAAACCCTACAACCGGTGAAAATCTTACACTGAGTTTTGAAATTGAAAAAGAAGAATCCATTTCCTGTTTTGTTGCCGATATTTCGGGAAGGCTTGTTACCACTCCTTTTTCTGAAACCAAAAAGCAAAAAGGAAAGCACAGTGTTGATATAAAACAAGATCTTCCTGCCGCAATTTACTTTGTGATGTTAAATGTCTCGGGCAGAATGTATTCAAAGAGGTTCATTATCACAGAATGAAAAACTCCTTCCTCGATAAAGTCTCGCAACACATAGTTGACCACTACGCAGATGAAACAGAACATCTCTGCATAGTACTGCCCAACAGGCGTGCAGGACTTTTCCTGCGCAGCATGATAGGGAAGAAACTGAACAAACCCGTATGGTCGCCCACCATTTTTTCCATTGAAGATTTTATTATAAAACTTTCGGGACATCAATTAGCCGACAACGTTTCGCTGATGTTTCGTCTTTACAAAGCCTACAAAGAATGTGAAGGCGCAGAGGCGCAAACACTGGATGAATTTCTCAACTGGGGACAAAGCATACTTGGTGATTTTAACGAAGTGGACATGCATCTTGCCGATGCCGATAAATTGTTTTCGCATCTCAAAGGGCTGAAAGAAATGGAAGCATGGAATCCGGAGACAGGACATGTAAAACAAAAGTATCTTGAGTTTTATTTTTCGTTGGGTAAACTTTACAATGTTTTCACAACTTCTTTGCTTGCAGAAAACTCTGCATACTACGGTCTGGCATGTCGCATAGTGAATGAAAATACGGCTGAGCGCTGCACGCAAAATAAGTTCAGCAAAATAATTTTTGCAGGCTTCAATGCCTTTAGTGTTGCGGAAGAGCGGATTGCGGGAACTCTTGTACATGAAGGTCTCGCAGAGACACTCTGGGATACCGATAATTACTACTTAAATGATTTGGATCATGAGGCAGGAAGTTTCATACGTAAGTATATCGGTAAAGAAAAATTATTTAAAAAGGACAACTTCAACTGGGTTGAAGATTACCTTTCTACCGAAGAAAAAAATATCACCATTATTGGTGTAGCCAAAGATGTGGGGCAAGCAAAAACTGCAGGAAATATTTTGCAGAAAGCAGCAAAAGAAGGAATTAATTTTTCCGAAACTGCGCTGGTGCTTGCTGACGAGAACCTCTTGTTTCCCATGCTGCATTCGCTTCCTGATGAAGTGAAGGTAAACGTAACCATGGGTTTTCCGCTGAAGAATCATCCGCTCACCGGATTGTTCCAGACCGTTTTTAGTATGCAGGAAACGGAGGAGAAGCTCGGAGGAAAAGGTTTTTATTTCCGTGATGTATTGCATCTTTTCAATCAACCGTATTTTATTGCATTGACTGCTGACAACCGCAGATGGGTGAAAGACCGTGAAGAGTATATCCGCGCCAACAACCGTGTGTTCATTCGCTTTGGCGATGTGGCAAAAAATTCCGGCAGTTCCATGCTTTTGGTTGAAACACTTTTTAATTCATGGCAAGGTTCTCCCGTTCGCGCTTTGCGTGATTTACTGCGCCTTTGCGAATTATTAAAAGATATTTTCCTCAAAGACAAAGAGCGCAATGCCACCGATGCCGAGTTTCTTTTTTCGTTGCAGAAAATTCTGACACAGTTGCAGACCTGGCTTGCCGAAGACAATGAGGTGAAAGAAATAAAAACGCTTGCCTTGCTTTTCAAGCGCTTGGTTTCAGGCGCTTCACTGCCCTTTTATGGCGAGCCTTTAACAGGTTTGCAGGTAATGGGTATGCTGGAAACACGTACACTGGATTTTGAAAATGTAATTCTGCTCTCGGCCTCAGAAGGCTTTTTGCCGGCAGGTTCACGCGCACATTCATTTATTCCTTACGAGATAAAAAAGCAATACGGCATTCCCGTTACGGGCGATAAGGATTCCATTTTTGCCTACCATTTTTACCGTTTGCTGCAACGCGCAAAAAACATTCACATTCTTTATAACACCGAGCCCGGAGATTTTGGTGGTGGTGAAAAAAGCCGCTTCATTCGCCAATTGCAGAGTGAACTGCCTCGCAAAAATCCAAATGCAAAAATTATTGAACTACTGATGACCTTGCCGCCTTCCACCAAAGTTGCGGACAATGCCATTGTGGTTGAAAAGAGCGAACCGATTATGCAGCGCCTGTTGCAGATGGCCGAAAAAGGTTTTTCGCCTTCGGCACTCAACAACTATAAAAGCTGCAAGTTGCAATTCTATTTTCAAAATGTGGAGAAGCTGCGCGAGAACGAAGAAGTGGAAGAAACGCTGGAGGCAGATACCTTCGGAACGCTTATACACGCGGTGCTGGAAGAGTTTTACAAACCGCTGGAAGGAAAAGAAATTACCAAAGAAGATATAAAAGCCATGCAGCCCCGCGTTGCCGAACTCACGCAAAAAGCATTTGCCACCATTTATAAAAGTGAGGAAACCGCAGCAGGTAAAAACCTCATTAGTTTAAAAATTGCACAGCGTTATGTAGAACGCTTTCTGCAATTAGAAATGAATTCTGTCGGAACGCGACATACTGTTTCATTAATAAAAACCGAACAAAAATTAGAAGGCAAAATAAACGTAAACGATTTGGTGGTTAACCTGCGTGGAACTGCCGACAGGATTGACCGTTTGGATAACCGCCTCATCCGTGTAATAGATTACAAAACAGGTAAGGTAGCCCCCAAAGAAATCACCATTAAAGATTTTGAGGAACTCGCATTTTCACCTGACCTCAACAAAGCATTTCAATTATTCTTTTACGCATGGCTTTATAGACAAAGCGAAACAGCGAACCCGGGAAATATTCAGGCAGGCATTGTAAGTTTTAAAGATTTGGCAGCCGGAGTAAAAGCCCTGAAATTAGATACAGGCGATTTAAAAACAGACCTACTGGACGAAAACAGTTTCGCCTTATTTGAAAATGTATTACACATTTTATTGTCCGATGTTTTCTCTCCCCAAGCTGCGTTTACTCAAACCGATGATTTGAAAATTTGCGGCTATTGCAGCTTTGCTGGTATTTGCAAAAGAGGTTAGGCGCTTCCCGTCATTCCGAGGGCTTTTCACCCGAAGCAATCTCATTTAACCGCCAAGCACGCAAAGGCAGCGCAAAGAAAATACAAAGGGAAATTACTTTACTTTTGAGGAAACTACATACTTTAAATGTTTAGAAATATATCCCTCAGTTTTCTTCTACTGGCTTTCACCTCCTGCACCACCAAACAAGTCAACCTCCGTATCCGCAACACAAGCCCCTATACCTACGATAGTGTGGTAGTAAACACCTCCGGAGGCGAAAACATCTACGGCACAATTACCCCCGGCACCGCTTCATATTATAAAGTTTTTGATTATGCTTACAGCTATGCCCATATCTCCTTATTTATTGATACGGCAAACTATTTCCTGCTGCCTATTGACTATGTAGGTGAGCAAAAACTCCAAAGCGGTAAATACACCTATGTAGTTTCCGTTTATGATACCGCCACCCGCCAGTTGGGGCTTACATTGGTGGAGGATTAAATAATTGAAATACAATAAAGTATAATAATCCTTGGAAAAAGAATTGAGGCTCTTGGTAAAAGAAATCCCACTCTTCGAAAAAGAAATCCCATTCATGGAAAAAGAAACCTCACTCATGGAAAAAGAAACGAACCTCACGGTAAAAGAATTAAGCCTCTTGGTAAAACAAGCCCCGCCCTCGGAAACAGAAACACCATTCATGGTAAAGAAAATACACCTTACCATAAAATAAAATCCAATTCTGGATGGCAATTTTCCTCAGCGCTTCTCAGCGTAAATCTCCATGTCCTCTGAGGTAAAAAAAGGTAAACCACTACCCTTATCCATTAGTGGTAAAAAAACACCTTGCAATCCAAAAAAAATTACCTTCACCGCTTGGATTAAATAAAATGTTTATTTTAGTCCGCTCAAAAAAAACAAAAACCTACCGAAACCATATCCAAAGATGAATCTTAAACATCTACTAATTACCGCATCATTATTCGTTTTCACAGGAAGTCTTATTGCTCAGGAAGCCCCTGCCGAAGACACAAAAGCAACCAAAAAAGAAGCGAAGGAAGCCGAAAAAGCAGCCAAAGAAGCCGAGAAGGCAGCAGCTCCTGTTGATACAGCAAAGCGCGTTCGTCCTCCTTTTGCTACCAGCAAATGGCCAAGCATCAGTGTAGGCGCAGGTAACATGTCGTTTATGGGCGATATTGCCGATAACACCAGCACCTTTACCTATACCAACTGGCGCATGGGCTATAACTTCCGCATAGAGCACCGCACTTGGAGTGCATTAGGTTTTGCAATCAACGGACTTTACGGAAAAGTAGCTGAAAACGAGCGTTCACCGGTTCGTAATCTTAATTTTCAGTCAACTGTTATGCAGGCTGAATTTGATATCATGATTTACTTAGATAATAACCTGTTCATCAACCGCGCTTCACGTTTTTCTCCATATCTGTTTGGCGGTGTTGCTTACATGATGTTCGATCCTAAAACAAACCTTACCAACGAAGACGACAAAGCTTATCACTATTGGGCTGACGGAACTATCCGCACTGAGCCTGAGTATATAACAGTTAACGGTGTGCTGATTAAAGATGA
>CAMBRL010000095.1 GCA_945870105.1 Chitinophaga pinensis | reverse complement strand
ACTGGAAGGAAGTGTGTTGTCAGAAGCAAAACAATTGCAACGTGGAGCATCGGCTTGCCAAGCAGAACTTAAATGCCAGCTTACCCAGTTGGCACAGCCTTTTGAGTTGCTGTAAGAAAGTGCGTATTGTGATTTTACCAACAAATAGTTATTAGGCATATTAATATCTGTAACTGCATTGCTTGGATTTCCCATTCCCATATTGTTGTCACGCGTGGGAACAGGAATGTCTTCTTCTACTGAAATGTTATCAATATTCAGTCTTCCGCCAGTTAACTTGCGTATCTGAAAACGCACATTTCCGCTGTAAGCCATGGTAAAGTTTACAGCAGAAAGTGTGGTTGAACTTGTTGTAACGGTTGAACCTATTTTAGTCCAAGTGCTGCCCGAATTGGTAGATGTATATAAATCCCAAGTGCTGGCAGCATCCGTTCCGTAAACGCCATGACTGATTGTAACCAATGATGCTCCATTGGTTAAATTGAAATTCATGGTTAGCATTCCTGTACTTTGAATGCGGACAGATTTTAAACCTGCTTTTCTGTCGGAAGCAGAAGTGCCTATGAGAGCATTGTTAAAATTCCAACTGCCTGTTGAAAGTGTTACATCTGCTGTGGTGTAGCTTGTTTTGCTTCCTGCTTCAATCGTTTCGGGAAAGCCAGAATAAATAGGAGCTAAAGAATATTCATCTGCATACCCTGAATTTGTTTTGTTAAGCTCTAAATTATCTTTCTCACAAGAAGCAAAAGACAGAATGAATAGAGAAAGAAGAAGGTATTTGAATTTGATCATTTATACAGTATTTGCTTTACAATTAAATAACCTTTACATCATAATTTGATAACATTAAATATAAAGGCGCGCGAAGGTAGTGGTATTGTAGTACGAATTGCAAAAAATGTCGTTTAAATGGTTATTATTTGCCTTCAGGATGAAATCCGAGCGAAAGAGAATTCACACAATACCGCAAGCCGGATGGTTTTGGACCATCATCAAACACATGTCCCAGATGCCCGTCACACTTTGCGCATAAAATTTCAATGCGCACCATTCCAAAGGTTAAATCACGCACTTCTTTTATTTTTTCTTTGTCTAAAGCTTCAAAAAAACTTGGCCATCCGCAACCTGAATCAAACTTTGTATCGGAAGAGAAGAGTTTACTGCCGCAACCTGCACAGACATACATTCCCTTTTCTTTATGAATATTGTATTTGCCTGTAAAAGCACGCTCTGTTCCTTTCTTGCGCAAAACATCAAATTGCTCAGGTGTTAATGCTGCTTTCCATTCGGCATCTGTTTTCTTTATTTTTTCTTCCATTTTTGTTTTATTCACTAATCAAAATATTTTATCTTCGCTGCAAAATTACTCACTTTAAAATTAAAGCATCATGGCAAGTTACGAACTCACAGGCAGATTAGTTGAAAAATACAACGAACAAAAAGTAACGGACAGTTTCCGCAAACGCGAGTTTGTTGTTGAAACCCGCGAATCGAAGAACGACAGAGAATTTATTGAAGCAATTAAGTTTCAATTAACTCAGGACAAATGCGCTCTTTTAGATAATGTTAACCTGAACGAAGACGTAAAAATAACATTCAATTTGCGCGGCAGACGTTATGAGAAAGATGGTAAAGTAAGTTACTTCACCAACCTTGAAGCATGGAGAGTTGACTCATTGAGCAAAGGCAATTCAGCGCCCGCTCCTGCACAGCAACAATCATCACAGCCAATGGAACAGGTTGCAAGCACATCTGCTCCTGATGATGATTTGCCTTTTTAAATGATTAAATTTCTTTGCAGGCTTATCTTTAAGCTTAGCGGCTGGACATTGAATAACAAAATGCCCGCAAACATCGACAAATGTGTGATGATTGCGGCACCACATACTAGCAATTGGGATTTGGTTTATGCCTTAGCTGCTTACGATATGATGGGAATTCCCATGCGTTTTACGCTGAAAGATCAGTTGATGAAGTTTCCGTTCAATCTTATTTTTAAACCGGTTGGTGCAATTGCAATCGACCGCAGACCAAAGGTCGCAGGTGGTCAGCGCAAAAGCATGACGGAAGCTATGACTGATTTGTTTAACGGTCGCGATCATCTCAATATTATGGTTACTCCCGAAGGTACACGTTCCCTGAATAATAAATGGAAAACAGGTTTCTATTATGTAGCACTAAATGCCAAAGTGCCCATCGGTCTTGGTTATCTTGACTACAAAAACAAAGTAGCAGGAGTAGGAGGAATGGTTTATCCATCAGGCGATATTAAAAAGGACATGAAAATAATCATGGACTTTTACAAAGACATCAAAGGGCAGCATCCCGAGAAGTTTAGCATTGATGCTGAATATGCCTGATCAATATTAGCAGAATAATCAATTTTAGTTATCTGTGTTTTTTCATATGTTTGCGCAAAACACAAATACTAAATGATTCTTTTTCTCTTCAGAATTCTTTTCAGGCTTTATGGTTTTAAAATAATCACGCCTGAAAATCTGCATCTCAAAAAAGCAGTTGTAGTTGCAGCACCACACACCAGTAACTGGGACGGAATAATAGGTTTTGCCTATTACGATATTGTTGGTATCAAAATCCGTTTTGCTATTAAAGATAGTTACATGAAATTTCCGCTCTCGCTTATTTTTAAGCCCATGGGTGGTATTGCCATTAACCGAAACCCTAATGAAATAGGAGGAGAAAAAAAGAGTATGACTCAGGCAATGATTGATTTGTTTGCAGAGAACGAAGAACTCAATTTATTGGTAACTCCCGAAGGAACCCGCAAGCAAGTAACCAAATGGAAAACCGGGTTTTACTATGTTGCATTGGGCGCTAAAGTGCCTATTGCATTAGGCTACATGGATTTTAAGAAAAAAGAAGCCGGCATTGGCAAAGTAATTTATCCATCGGGCGATATACATAAAGACATGCGTGAAATCATGGATTTTTATCGCAACATACAAGGTCGTCATCCCGAAAGATTTAGTCTGGATTTAGATTACGCCTGAGTTTCTAAGTCAGGCATTGCCGATTGAAAAAATAATCTTAGTTTTGAGAAAACGCATTAGTTTATTCTATGAATTCCATTCTTGCTAAGATAGTAACCGATACCATTCTGCAAAAGAAAAGGCAGAATGCAGGTAAGCAAGATGCTTACTCACAGTTTGAATTAGCAAAAGGACTGAGAGAGCTTCGTATAAATGTTGTTAATTTTTTCAGAGATATTTTTCTGGTTACAGCCGGAATTTTTTCTGCCGGTTTCGGATTGGAAAGTTTTCTTATTCCTAACAATTTTATTGATGGTGGTGCCACAGGTATAGCATTGTTGCTTGCCGGCATTTTTAAGTTGCCTTTGCCGCTATTACTGGTAGTGATTAATATTCCGTTTCTTATTCTTGCTTATCATGTTATCAGTAAATCGTTTGCAATTCGTGCGGCAATTGCCATTTTTTTTCTGGCAGTGGTAATTGCTACTGTTCATTTTCCGGATATAACGCAGGATAAATTGTTAGTCTCTGTTTTTGGTGGTTTTTTTCTTGGTGCCGGAATCGGTCTTACTGTTCGCGGAACGGCTGTGCTTGACGGTACCGAAGTGCTTGCCATTGCTCTGAGCCGTAAAACAGGATTAACCATTGGTGATATTATTCTCCTCATTAACATTGTAATATTTTCTACTGCTGCTTATTTTATTTCTATTGAAACGGCATTGTATTCCATCATCACTTATCTGGCTGCATCCAAAACATTGGACTTTATTATTGAAGGTATTGAAGAATACACCGGCATCACCATCGTATCAAGCCACAGCGAAGAAATACGTGCAATGGTTACCGAAAAATTGGGAATGGGAGTTACCGTTTACAAAGGAAAGCGAGGTTTCGGAAAAGATGGACATCAGAGCGATACCGATATTATTTTTACAGTTATCACGCGCTTGGAAATAAGTAAGCTGCGCGCTGAAATTGAAAAGATTGACCCCAATGCTTTTGTGGTAATGAACAGTGTGAAAGACACGCGTGGAGGAATGATTAAAAAACGGCCGTTTAAACACTAACCATGAACGACACACAAAAAGTTGGCGAAGCACTTGATGCCTATTTTGAAAAATACGGTCTTGGTAAAGATGGAGGACTGGACAAGCCCTGGGGAAAAGTTAAAGTAGGCAGTTTTTATATTCCGATTCCAAATCCTGAATCGCGCAAACGTGCTTTGGTTTTTCACGATATACATCATCTGGTAACCGGCTACTCAGCCGAGTGGAAAGGCGAATTCAGCATCAGTGCCTGGGAAATTGGTTCCGGCTGTAATGATTATTATGCTGCATGGGTACTTGACCTTGGACTGATGGCGTTGGGTATTTGGATTTACCCTAAAATGGTTTTCAAAGAGTTTGTTCGCGGGCTGCGTTCGCGCAACTTATACCATTATTTACTTACACCACAACAGGCAAAGCAAATGACCATTGCAGAGCTGCGCAGTTTTTTGGAAATAAAATCACCCGGTAACGAAAATCCTACCACCAAAGAGAAAATTGCCTTTGTAAAATGGTGGTTTATTTCCTGGGTATTTTCGTTTGTATTTTTTCTGCTGCCGCTACCGTTGATTGGATTTGCGGTGTGGCACCTGACGTCACACTGAACTTGTTTCAGTGTCTTTGAATATAAGATGCTGAAACAAGTTCAGCATGACGGGGCCTCTACAAACCTCCTAGTATATCCAACAACCCTTGCTCAGTAGTTTCGGTAAATGTTATAGGTGTTGAAAGTGCATCTGAAACAACAATGGGCGCAGAAGCCACAAACACTTTACCTCCTACAATATAATAAGTAACCAATGTTGCGTTTAAACCTATTGGGATATTGTAAAACTCAATAGTGTTATTAGTATAATGACCATACCGCAATACTGCATTCAAATCATTAAACACAAGATAGGATTGAAAAAAGTAATCGGTTAGTGTATCAGCGGTTGGAAAAAATACAGCTACGCGGGCAGTTGTGTCTGTGTAGAAATAATCACAGTTTATCCAATTGTAGTTTTGAGAAACATAATAAGTAGATCTTAAATACATCTGGTAGGAAGCTGTATCACCTGAGAAAATACTATCATGTACATAATATAATGGTGCGCTATCGCCTGGGTCAGGTGGAAACCAACTAAAATTATCATTCACAATACTTCCTAAAAATACTTTGCTAAATTGAAATTGGTAAAATGGCGACCATGTTCTGCTAATATTGAGTTTATTAATTCTTAACTCAAACCCGTTTTGCAATGCCTTTATATAATATACACCCTGAGATACTATTAACTCATTATTGCTAATAGTTGGAGTTTGACTCAACACCATATCTTTTTTAGTAGTTACTTCTCTTAACTGAATTTCTACGCTGCCTGAATTAACAGAATCACCTGAAAGTGTATAAAATGAATTAGCGTTAAAATTTATAGTGCAACCTTTTGCCCCATGTATTTCAGAAGCAACTCCCGCCTGCACCGTAAAAGTCTGCAAAGCCGGTTTGTTGTTATTTAAAAAATCGGCAAGGTTGGCTTTGTAGGGTTCATCATCAAGTTTATCACAGCCGTGTAAAACAACCAATGATGATAAGAGCAGGATAAGGAAATATTTTGCGTTCATGAGTTTTGGTTTTTAGGATTATCAAATGTAAATCATTCTTTAATTGAAACAGGAAAAACAAATTTGAATAATTAACATGTCTAACCTTAAAATAGCTTACTAAACATTCATACTTTTATCACCCAATTACTGAGAACAATGTCAATAGAAAAACAAATACCGCTAGCAAAAGGCCACTGGCTTTATGGCTCCTTAAAGGAGATGAACAAAGATATACTGAGCTATACCAGTGAACAACGCAAACTGCTGGGCGATATATTTTATGTAGATGTTTTTGTATTTAAAGTTATTGTCATCACCAAGCCCGATTATATACGCCATGTGTTGCAGGAAAACAACAAAAACTATGTAAAGAGTTTTAGCTACGAGGTGCTGAAACTTTTTCTGGGAAATGGTTTGCTCACCAGTGAAGGTGATTTCTGGCGCAAGCAGCGCAGGCTGGCACAGCCCGCTTTTCATAAAGAGAAGCTGATTGAAATTACTAGACAGATGTCGCGCTCAGCCGAAGCACTTGCAGCTAAACTGGAAGATGTAAAACAGCACAATAAAGAGATTGACATTACTGAGTATATGAACGAAGTTACTCTGGATATTGTAGCGGCAGCGTTGTTCAGTACCAATGTAAGCGACAAGATGGAGGTTATTCGCAATTCGTTGACCGTTGCAAATGAATTTGCAATCAGCAGAATTAAGCATCCAATTGCTTGGCCTTTGTGGATGCCGGTTAAGGCTAATCGTGAATTTAGAAAAGCCGGTCTTGAATTAGATAGCGTTATCTATAATTTTATTGAAAGTCGAAGAAAAGAAAAAGAGAAACCGAATGATTTGCTTTCAATGCTGATGGATGCCGTTGACGAAGAAACAGGAGAATGCATGAGCGATTTGCAATTGCGTGATGAGTGTATGACTATTTTTCTTGCCGGACACGAAACTACTTCGCTTGCACTTTCATGGTTCTGGATGTTGATGGAACAGAATCCTGAAGAAGAACAGAAGTTGTGTAATGAACTTAAAATAGTACTGGACGGCAGAACGCCAGGCTTTGCAGATATTCCCAGATTGAAATACACTAAACAATTGATTGAAGAAACCATGCGGCTTTATCCTCCGGCCTGGACAATAGGAAGGAAATCTTTAGCAGCAGATGAAATTGATGGTTATAAAATTGCTCCTGCACAAAACATGATGCTGATGACTTATCATGTTCATCGCCATCCTGATTACTGGGAAGAACCTGATAAATTTAGTCCGGAACGTTTCAGTGATGAGAATGCTAAGAACATTAAGAAGTTTGCTTACTTCCCTTTTGGTGGCGGTCCAAGGCTATGCATAGGCAACAGTTTTGCCATGATGGAAATGCAGATTGTTATTGCAACACTTGCTCAACGGTTTAAATTCCGCAGAACCGAAACCCACGAGATTGAAAAGGATCCGCTGGTTACTATGCGCCCCAAGAATGGAATTAAAATGAAGGTTGAAGCAATTTAAGTCTTCTGCTTTTTCTTTTTCGCAGCTGGAAAAAGTATGTTGTTAAGAATAAGCCTGTATCCGGGTGAGTTGGGGTGTAATGCTAAGTCTGTTGGAGGATCTCCGACAAAGTGCTGATAATCTTCCGGGTCGTGACCGCCATAGAAAGTCCAGGTGCCGTTACCATAAGTGCCGTGAATGTATCGCGCTTCATCCAGCGCTTTATTTTCCCCCATTATCAGCACTTCTGATTTTATGAATTTTTTATTGAAGGCTGTGCTTTGTCCCATAAAACCTTTTATGATTTGCTGATGATTCTGACAAAGCATTGTAGGAATGGGATCCCATTTTGCAGAGAAATCAAACAAGGTGAAAAAGTCAGTTGTCTTATTCACTTTCATTGCCCGTGTTTGTGTGGCATCAATATTTGAGAATTCGTATTCCATCGGGTTTGTTTTCAGCGTAAAGTCTTTGAAAGCAAAGGTTTGCGAGTAATCTAATTTTTTGTTGTAGTCAGCTGTTGTGCCGTCACCATCAAACATGCTTTCGCAGATGTCTAAGTTCTGAGCAGCCATGGCAATGTCATACGAATCAGTTGCAGAACACATGGTAAAAAGAAAGCCTCCTCCTGCGGTAAATTCTTTTATCCGTTGGGCAACCGCCAATTTCATTTTTGATACTTTATCAAAGCCTCGAGACTTTGCGCTTGACTCGGAATATCGCACCTGTTCCTGATACCAGGGAGCATTTTGATACGAGGCATAAAAGCGGCCGTATTGTCCTGTAAAGTCTTCGTGATGCAGGTGCAACCAATCATAAAGCGGAAGTTTTCCGTCCAGAATTTCATCGTCATAAATTACTTCGTAAGGAACTTCTGCATAAGTGAGAACCAGTGTTACTGCATCATCCCAGGGCTGTTTATTTTTTGGTGAATACACCGCAACCTTCGGAGCCTTTTCCAATTTTGCAACATCCATATTTACTTCAGGGTCGGCAATTTCCTGTAAGATGGAAGTTGCCTGAACATCAGCAATTATCTCATAGCTAACACCGCGAATAACGCATTCGTTTTCTATGGTTTTGCTTTGCTTGATCATGAAACTTCCACCACGGTAATTAAGCAGCCAATCCACTTCTACATCTTTGGTTAAAACCCAGTAAGCAATTCCGTAGGCTTTCAGATGGTCTTTCTGCGATTCATCCATAGGAATAAGGATGTAGGCTGCACGCAGACTTCCGGCTAATAATATAAATGCGACAATGAATAATATGCGTTTCATTTTCATAAAATACTAACGCAAATTTCGGAAAGAAATTGGATTAAACCGTGAATTCAATTAAAAAGGAGAAAGGTTATCGTCTTCTTCAATGTTATTCATTCGCGAAGATTTTGTGGTAGTTGGATTGTTTACAAAATCAGTAGAATTTGAAATACCTGCCTGCGGATCAAAATTACCCTCGTAATCATTGTTGGCAAATTTTGCAAGGTGTGCAATAAATTTCAAACGCACATCTTCCAGCGAACCATTACGGTGTTTGGCAATAATCACTTCGGCTTGTCCTTTTGAAGGGTCACCATTTTCAAATTCTTCCAGCTTGTAATACTCAGGACGGTAAAGGAATAACACAATGTCCGCGTCCTGCTCAATCGCTCCCGATTCACGTAAGTCAGAAAGTTGCGGGCGCTTGTTTCCTGTTCTGGTTTCAACCTGACGACTTAACTGCGAAAGCGCAATAACAGGGATTTCCAGTTCCTTTGCAATACTTTTCAGCGAGCGCGAAATCATACTTATTTCCTGCTCACGGTTTCCGTTTTTGCTGTCGGTTCCTGATTGCATCAATTGAAGGTAGTCGATGATAATCATTTCAACATTATGCTGCGTTTTTAGTCTGCGGCATTTGGCGCGAAGCTCAAAAATGGATAGGGCAGGAGTGTCGTCAATAAAAAGCGGAGCATCGGAAAGCGGAGTTATTTTCGATTGCAGTTGCTGCCATTCGTGGCTTTCTAGTTGTCCGCGTCTTAGTTTGTCGGCAGGTAATTCTGTTTCGCTCGAGATAAGCCTGTTCACCAATTGAATGGAAGACATCTCTAACGAAAATAATGCAATCGGCTTTTTAAAATCAACGGCAATGTTACGCGCCATTGACAATACAAAAGCAGTTTTACCCATACCGGGACGGGCAGCAATAATTACCAAATCTGATTTCTGCCAGCCTGCAGTAACGCGGTCTAACGCAGAAAAGCCTGAAGGTACACCGGTTAAATGCCCGTCATTATTTTTTGCTTTTTCAATTTCTTTAATGGCTTCGTATAACAACGAACTCATTTTGTCGTAATTCTTGCGGATGTTGCCCTCGGCAATTCCAAACAAATTACTTTCTGCTTTATCTAATAAGTCAAATACATCGGAAGTATCCTCAAATGCTTCGTTATAAATTTCACCCGAAACGCGAATCAACTCACGCTGAATAAATTTTTGAGAAATAATTCTGGCGTGAAATTCAGCGTTTGCTGATGAGGCAACCCGGTTAGTAAGTTTGGTGATATAATACGGTCCGCCAACCAGTTCAAGCTCGCCTGTTTTCTTTAATTGCTGTGTAACTGTTAATATGTCAACCGGCTGTGTTTGTTCAAAAAGTTTCACAATGGCAGCATAGATTTTCTTGTGCTCATCTCTGTAAAAACTTTCGGGTTTCAGTATATCAATCACATCTGAAAGTGCATCTTTTTCAAGCATAAGAGCACCCAGCACTGCTTCTTCTAAATCTATAGCCTGTGGGGGTAGTTTCCCCAGTTCAATACTCGGGAGTTGCCCTGTGGACTTGGTTTTTCGTAATGTTTTTATTTTATCTCCTATTTTTTCCATGCTGCAAATATAGCTGCAAAATGCGCCTTGATTTTTAGTGTTAACGGTTTATATTTTCAAACATATCAGGGCTTGTTATTTTTCTGAAATCTTTTGTCGAAAAATCTTAGTGTTGGTAAGCCCTTGATTTTTAATTTTGGGTTATTAACATTTAACTAACAGGTTGCTGACAGTTTATGAACCTAAAATTAAACATTATTTATCGGGCACTGAAATTTTAGATGCCTTAGTTTTAAACAAACAGATTTTACTCACCTTTGTAAGCACAAATACAGAATAAATGAAAAATCTTTTAGTGAAATATGCCGGCTACAACCTTTGGGCAAACCAACGCATTGCAAATCTGTTGAAAGAATTGGATGCTTCCATTCTTGACAAAGAAATCCCAAGTAGTTTTAATTCTATACGCAAAACGGTTTTTCATATCTGGGATGCTGAATACATTTGGTTGCAACGCTTACAAGGACATTCATTAACCGACTGGCCAAGCAAACAATACGGTGCAGAAATACCTATTGATAAATTTTTGGAAACCTCACATGCATTTAAAGAAATGGTGGAGCAGTTATCCGAAGCAGATTTTACAGGCGACTGCGTTTATAATAACCTGAAAGGCGCTGAATACCGCAACCCGCGAAATGAAGTCTTTCAGCACATTTTTAATCATTCTACTTTTCACCGAGGGCAAATAGTTACCATGCTGCGCAATTTCGGAGTTACGGAACTTCCGGCTACTGATTTTATTTACTACACCCGTAGTAAGTAATTAAAAAAGCCCGCTCCCCACACAACAAGGGAACGGGCTTTACCCAACTAAACACAACACACTATTTTATAACTGTAAACCGTTTGCTCACACTTCCTTGTTCGCTTGAAATTCTTACAAAATAAATTCCGGCAGCAAGGTCAGAAACATTCAGACTTGAGATGTTAGATGTGAGAGTTGAGATGGATATCACTTGTCCGGTTGCATTCAGTATTTCTGCTGTGGTCTGTTGACCGAATGCTGTGGACTCAATCACCACATTTAACACATCTTTAGTCGGATTAGGATAAACGCTGATGCCTGCTTCAAGACTGTTAAGTTCATGTACTGAAATACCAAGATTTGTTACAACAATAGAATCGTTCTGTATCCCCAACTGCACTTCGTCCTCATTATTGCGGATAAGTTTCACATCGGTAATGTACAGGTCAAGTGTTTGGTAAAGTGTTTCTTTTCCGCTCAGGTTGTCAATGGTTATAAAATTCAGTTCTCCAATAGTTCCGTGTCCTGAAATATTCTGGTGGTCAATTCGTGTTAAGGCTACATCCATCATACCCTGCGCATGGAAATTTTTGCGGATAGAAATTGCATTCAGTCCATGAACACCAAACCATGAATTATTAAAACTGATTCCCATGCTGTTTGCCTGCAATAAATCAGGATTGTAATGCACGGTAAAACCAATTCCATACACATCGGTTGCATGCACGGTGTCGGTTCCAAGGTTAACCAGAACAACCACTGAAGTGCCTGTTAATACCGTATCAACAGGTGCAGTAAGGTACAACATCGGATCATTGTCAGAACGGGTTTCAATGCCGTTGAAACTGTGAAGTGAGCCGTAGTTTTGAATAACGGCAAGCGTGTCGTTCACATCAATAACAGCATCACCGTTGCAGTCAATGTGTTTGTAATCCACACCCGATACCAGTTGTTGTCCCCAAGCCGGTGAGGCTTCGGGCTGCCAGTTAATGGTTGCGTTTGGTCTTAATAAACCATTTGTTCCGTATCCAATTCCTATGGTCAGCAAGTCCATGTTATGAGCCTGTCCGTCAGCATTGGCATCACCGGGCCAAACAGAATCTGTTTCGCAGGCAACTACATGAAAAAGGCTGGTTAAAGCACCGCAGCCCGGGTAATAGGCATAACCAAAATAGGTTCCCGGATTAATTACGTTAATGGTTTGGGTATAAAGATTAAGTCCTGAACCATTGCCTTGCGGGTCGGTATAATACTGCCAGTAATATTGAGTAGCACCTGGTCCAAAATCAAGTGTAATACTGTCGCCACACACTTCAAAAGTATCAACTATAAAGGTGTAAGAAGTAACCACAATATCATCTGTTGAAGAACAACCTGTGTTAACATCGGTAACTGTAACAGTGTATTGCATATTGTTAACCATACTCGCCACCGGATTAGCTATGTATGGATTATCCAATCCTGTTGAAGGACTCCATTGATAGAAATAATTTCCGGGAACGGTAGGCGTTGCATTCAAATGAGCCACTCCCTGACAGGCAAAAATGCTGTCGGGATATTGTGGTTGACCATTAGGAGCCTGACAGGAAACAGCTGCCTCAAAACCACCAAGTACAATACTAAAATCAGTAGTAAATTTAATAGTAAGCGCACCGGTTGGGTTATTGGTAAAGTTGGCTGTTATAGTCCCTATTGATAACGAACCTGAAGCAGGGCCATACAAAATGGTTCCGCTTGCGCTGTTGTTATTGTAAATGGTTATGAAATCATAATTTGTTTCAGAGTTGAAATAAGAGAAATTGAGGCTTGTTACATTTCCCTGTGTTGCTGGGTAAACAGTGAAAGCCAGATTTTCATTATTCTGGTAATTTCCGTTTGACCCACCTGAGTCATAGAGCGTGCCACCACAAGTAGTAATGTTTGAGCCGTTATTGATATTCCATTCTTCCACATTGCTGTAATACGCTGTTATGTTTACCTCAAAACCATCGGAAATGGTAATGGTTTGTGTTGTAACCGAAGTACATCCGTTTACATCAATAGTAGTAAGCGTTACGGTATACGTTCCTGCACTATAGTAGTGGTAAAGAGTTGCAAGGTTTGAATTAAATGTGCTGCCATCACCAAAATCCCACATGTAGACAAAACATTGTGCTGATGCATTTGCATTGAATAAAACAGAGTCGCCACAAGCCCATGGATTGCTTTGGTAATTGAAATCATTGAAACAGGTTTGCTCACAAGGCAATACGGTGTAATAATTTGAAGTAGTAGGACAACCGCCAAACCATGCGTAAGCAAAATAGGTTCCGGTATCACTTACAGTAATGCAGTTTGTTTGTTCGCCTGTAGTTGTCCATATGTAATTGAATGCGCCTTCCTGCACACACAACTCTACAGTTGAGTTGCAGAGATACACAGTGTCGTTTACCGGATGGATGTAATCAAGGCATATCGTATCTATATCATAACAACCGCCTTCACTATAAGCTGTTACTGTGTAGCAAATAGGCCCCTGAACAATGGCTAATGGGTTAGCAATACCTGTAGCGTTTAAACCTGTTGCAGGAAACCATTGATAAGTGTAAATTCCTGTTCCTCCGGTTGCACTTGCATTGAGCTGATAAGTTCCTGGCTGACATATAGTATAATCGTTGCCGGCATTAACAGTAACAGGAGTTCCGCCTTGAATAACAATGTTGTTGTATGAAGTAGTTGTGCACCCGTTAATGTCAGTGGTGGTAAGCGTAACAAGATACGCAACTCCATTAGCTGGCAGGTAATAATGATAAACTGTAGGTTGTGAATTTGTTTCAATATGCCCGTCACCAAAATCCCAGGTCCAGTTTACAATTTGTGTTCCTCCTGTACCTGCAAATAAAACAGAGTCACCGCAGGCCCAGGGATTGTGTTGGTAAGTGAACACGTTAAAGCAATTGGTATTGCAGGGTAAAACATGGAAGGTTTTTACCACCGTTCCGCAACCTTGAAAATAACCATAACCTGAATAGGTTCCGGTTGCGTTTACAACAATTCCTGCAGTGGTTGAACCGTTAGACCAGTTATAATATTGCGCTCCAGTTGGCAACAGAAGATAAGCCTGACTGTTGCAGAGATAAACTGTATCGTTACTTGAATTACCCTGCAATGCTGATACAACTATCGTGTCTAAAGATGTACATCCGTTTATATCGGTTGCCCATACCCAGAAAGTTTCGTTATAAACATTGCTGAATGTTTGAGATTGCAGCGTTGGATTTAAAAAATACGATTGAGGCTCCCACAGGTAGGTGTAGTTTCCGCTACCACCTGTTGCCTGTGCAGTAGCAGTATAACTGCCGTTGCATATAACGGTATCCTGACCTGCATCTACATCTATGTAACTGATTATGGGTGTTACTGTCATGCTTGAATATGCTGTACAGTTGTTGGCATCAATGGTTATCAACTCAACCAATCGTGGTGTATTTTGAGTTAGTACTAGCCATCCGGTTGATGTGGTGCTGAAAATATCAGGACTTGCATACCACTGCCACGAAACAATTTGTTGTCCACCTGTGCCTACAAAGAAAATGCTGTCACCACCGCAAAAAGGCATATGTGTGTAATTGAAAAGATTCCAGGCATTAGTACAAGCATCTTCGCAGAGGCC
>CAMBRL010000094.1 GCA_945870105.1 Chitinophaga pinensis | reverse complement strand
GATACCAGCAATTACCGTGGCAACTGGGGTGTTTACCCGCTCCTCCCTTCCGGTAAAATTCTCGCCTCCGATATGCAAAACGGATTTTATGTATTTGATGTTAGCGCAGCTACAGGCATTCATGAATCACCATCAGCCGATGATCTTACCATTGTTTTTCCAAATCCTTTCCGCGATGGATTTAATATTTCCATTCCGGATGCAACCCAAAATAGTTACACCTATGAATTGCTGGATATAAACGGAAAACTACTACAGCAAGGAACAATCAGCCGGACTATTTCTTCAATCAATACCGGAAAAGATATTCCATCTGGAAATTATTTTCTCAGGATTAACGAAAACGGGAAATCGTTTACAAAGAAATTAGTGAAGCAATAACAATCAGTTCATCTGAAAATGAAAAAGTCCCGCGGTACCGCGGGACTTTTTATTTCACACTTAATTATTCCTATTCAAAAATAATTGTCATCTCAACCCTGCGGTTTTTCTGGCGGCCTTCCGGTGTTGCATTGTCTGCAATCGGACGGGTTTCTCCAAAGTATTCTACAACAATTTTATCTCCGTTTGCACCACGATCAGTCAGGTATTTTTTAATTGCAGATGCACGTTGATTAGACAGTGTCATATTCTTAGCATCATCACCTGCGTTATCTGTATGCCCCGCAAGTTTTAATCCCCACTTAGGATTTTTAACAAGCAGATCGCCCAGTTCACTCAGTGAAGTGAATGATACCGCACGTATAATATCTTTTCCGCTGTCGAATTCAAGGTTATCAAACGCACGTTTGATAATTGCCTCTTCTTCTTTCTTCAACTTAGGACAACCGCGATTTTCAGGATCTCCCGGAGTTTTAGGACAATCATCATCTTTATCCAGCACCGTGTCGCCATCGGTGTCAAGATAAGGACAGCCTTTGTTTTCGGCAGGTCCCGGTGAGTCAATACAACTGTCGTCTTTATCCAATACACCATCGGCATCTTTATCACCATACGGGCATCCTTTGTTCTCAACCGGACCTGCTACATCTATACATTCGTCCACATTGTCCAATACGGTATCACCGTCTTTATCACCATAAGGGCAGCCTTTGTTTTCGGCAGGGCCGACTACATCAATACAATCATCAACATTATCCAAAACAGAGTCGCCATCTTTATCACCATACGGACAACCTTTATTTTCAACCGGCCCTGCAACATCTATACATTCATCAACATTGTCAAGGACACCATCCATGTCAACATCACCATAAGGGCAGCCACCATTCTCAACAGGGCCTGCAACATCAATACATTTATCGGTTTTATCCAGAACCCCATCATTGTCAATGTCTGAAGTTTTACGTTTGCTGTCACCACCAAAAGCAATAGGAACTTTCAGTCCGCCATAAATATTTATCCCGCGAATATTTTTGCTGAATGCCAGGTTTAATATATCCGAAGAACCGATATAAAGCGGGCCTATCTGCATAAATGCACCTGCATTCAGGTACTGCATTCCGTAATACGAAACAGGAATTCCAACACTAAACCAGCTGAGTTCAAATCGGGGAGTAATGGTGTATCTTGAAATTTCACGCACTTTGGCATCGTGCCCAAAATTGCTGGTTGCCATAAAAGCGGTGAAGTTGGCATAGAACCCTACCTTTTTAAAAGGACGATAATCTACTGTAAGCATATACGAAGTTGGCAGCCTCATTCTATAGGTCTCTTTATTGTCGGCAAGTTTGGTAGCGCCAAGGCTGTCCAGCCAGCCACCGCTTGAACTCATGTTTAGGTTATTTACATTCTGATTCTGCCAGTTAATTGCAAAATCATATATCTCGGGAAACTTGGTGAACTTAATACTACCTAAATCAAGAGCCGAAAAACCAACTTTCAGTTTGTATTTATTTTTGTTGCGGGGCTCGTTTTTCATATCGCTGCTACCGCTGTTGTAATCAGCAAAATCGGGGCGGTATTCATACACCACTCCAAGGTCAAAGCCAACACCGCTTCCGCTTATGGAGGGACTAAATCTAAGAGTATCATCGATAATCGTAAAGTTGTTACTTAATCCGGCATGAATATTTGCATTATTTGCAGACACGGTTGGTTCATTCAATGACAAGCTATCGCTGGCATAAAATTTCACAGCAACATTGTCATTATAAAAATATCCGGAAGCAATACCCATAAGATATTTACCTGTAATGCCGGCTTTCAGAAAATGGACATCTTTGTTTAACAACACTCGTCCATAGGTTAGACCAATCTCCCCCCAAGCCATGGAACTTATTCTGGATTGATTCATTTTAAACTCACGGTTATACAATAGGGTATCCGCAAACTCTGACAAGCCAATATTTACAAAATCCTGCAAAAAATTATCTACGTTAACAATAGCTCTAACCCTTGAAGTAACAGCTATTGCATTTTTACGGTTAATTGAAAACATAAAAGAAGGACCGATGATGTCTGAACGAAACATAACGTTCTTGGTGCTTGAGTTTGTTTTTTGCAACAGTTCACTAATCCTGAAATCCTGAAATGAATACGCGCTGTCAAAAGTGGGCAGGTTTTTGGGGCCAAAAACATATTTCCTGTCAGCTTTAAGATAGTTATTAGAAAGCAGGTTGTCACCGCTGAACAGGTTAATTTCAACCTGCATACGGTTATCAACTACCTCAGCTGGCTGAAAGATAACACCGTTAATTCCGCTGAAATTACCTTGAGCTTGACCAAGGTAACTTTGTGCAAATAAACTGCTGATTGAATATAAAAGGAATGCAAATGAAAATAATAAACGAAGATTTGTAGCTGTTTTTTTCATAATGGTATAGTTTGGATGCCAAAAGTAGAAATATCCTACTAAAGGAGTAGCGCAAAAATACCAAGTTACTAACAGAACAGGGTGAAAACGAAAACTGCTTAATCAATAAAAGAAAACAACCTGCCCCAGCGAATCTTCTTCAGGAAACTCTCATTTTTATCCAACGAAAGCCAGATGAAGACTGCTTTACCTACAATATGGTCTTCGGGAACAAAGCCCCAGAAACGGCTGTCGGCAGAGTTGTGGCGGTTATCTCCCATCATAAAATAGTAGTCCAATGCAAAGGTATAGCTGGTTGCTTCTTTACCATTAATCAGAATTTTGCCGGTAGATGTATCCAGTGTGTTGCCTTCATAAACGGTAATGATGCGTTCGTAGATGGGGAGATTTTTTGCAGTCAGTTCAATGGTTGCTCCTTTTTTAGGAATTACCAGCGGACCAAAATTATCTACGTTCCAGGGGTAAGCCGGAGTGTGAGGAAAAATGTAATCAGCAAAAACATCTTTGCTCATATTAGCTTCTTCTACGCTGATTACATTGTCAAACTCTTTTACTTTTTCTGCAACGGGCTTGGTCATTCGTAAACTCCACTCACCAAGATTAGTTATAGGGGAACCCTCGGTAATGTCCAGCTTTTTAAGATTTTTTGGATTGAAACCCGTGCCGTCTGTTTTTACATTGTAGGCAAACTGCATGTCAGCCGGATTCTCATTCGCCTTGCTGTTCAGGTAAACCTGCTTGTCAACAATGAGTAATGTATCACCGGGAATAGCAATGCAACGCTTGATATAATTCTCGCGCTTATCAACCGGACGAAAATCTTCCATCGGATAATTGAACACCACCACATCGTTATTTTTTATTTTTCCGAAACCGGGCAAACGTCTGTAATCCCATTTAATCCAATCGAGATAGGATTTAGTGTTTTTGGTAAGTGGCATGGTATGATGCGCAAACGGAAACGACAACGGAGTATTGGGAATACGCGGACCATAGCTCAACTTGCTCACAAAAAGAAAATCGCCAATCAGCAATGATTTTTCCATTGACGAAGTGGGAATAGTATATGCCTCAATGGTGAACATACGAATGAACGTAGCAGCCACCACAGCAAATACAATCGCATCAACCCATTCGCGGGTAGCTGACTTTTTCTTCTTAGGGTCAATGGTCAGATAAAAAAGAGTTATCAATCCCTGAGAAACGATGAAGAAGGTAAGCGCCTGAACCACACTTACTCCGGCAGAACCGATGAGGATGTATAAAAACATCAGTACACTCAATACCGAAAGTGATACAAACCAGATTTTCTGTTTGGTTGTCAGTCTGTCAAAACGTTGTTTCATTATTTTATTTTCTAATTACTTACTTCATCATAAAACTAAGCATGTCGTGCATGGTAAAAACGCCACGCTTATCACGCACCCACTCTGCAGCCATTACTGCACCCAGCGCAAAACCTTTGCGGTTGTGTGCAGTGTGTTTTAATTCAATATCGTCAATATCTGAGGTCCAGGTTACGGTGTGCGTTCCGGGGACTTTATCTATACGCTTTGAAACTATTCCAAGCACATCTTCTTTATCTGTTGCTTCATTCACCCACGATTTTTTTCTGTCGTACTTTTCAATAATGCCTTCGGCAAGTTTCAGTGCTGTTCCGCTTGGCGAATCTAATTTTTCGGTGTGGTGGATTTCTTCCATTGTCACATTATAGCCGACTTGTTTCTTCATCATCAAGGCCAGTTTGTTGTTGATTTCAAAAAACAGGTTCACACCTATGCTGAAGTTGGAAGCATAAAACAAAGTCTGACCATTTTTTTCGCATACCTGCTTTACATGGTCTAACTGTTCCATCCAGCCGGTTGTGCCTACCACCACCGGAACATTTACATCAAAACTGTGGAAGATATTCTGAATAGTGCTTTGCGGGGTGCTGAATTCTATGGCTACATCAGCACTCGCAAGCAAAGTTTTTGCATTTGTCCAGTCACTTTCAACATCAATTTTTACAACAATCTCATGCCCTCTTTCAAGCGCAATTTTCTCAATTTCCTTTCCCATTTTCCCGTAGCCGAGAAGAGCAATTTTCATAGAATTATTAAATTATGAATGGCAAATGTAAAGGATAGAACGCTGATTGTTATGTTTATTAAGATATTTTATGATTCGTTCTACTTCAGAACAAACGTAACTCTTGCGCCTGTATAAGGCTGCCGGTTAAAACCCATATCCCTGAACTCAGGCTGTATGCGCATACTCAGATTATCACTTACATCAAAATCGTACAGGTGAGCATCCACAGCCGCATCAATCAGGTTCATTACGTAGAGTAATCCAATGCCGATGTAACACAAGTCACGGTTGCGCCTGTAATAATCAACATTACTGATTAATTCTGCATCTGAGACAAGCCCGTTAAACTCATCAACGGTAAGCGAGTCGGAATCTACACGATATCCGTAAGCAGATTTAAAACGGCCGTATTCGGTATGATTAAAAATTACACCGTAAGTAAGCGCAGCAAAACCACCATAAATGATAGGAACTTTCCAGTATTTTTTGTTGTAGCACTGACCTAATCCCGGTAAAGCAAGCGACAGCAGGGTTGCTTTGGTGGGTGAGTGTTTTTTCTTTACGGCAAGGGTGTCGTTCTTCTGGGCGAAAACCTGAAGCGAGAAAGCCAATACAAAAAATATAGCAATTATTTTTTTCAATTACTCTGTATTTCTTAGCGCCTTCGCGCCTTCGCGGTTATTTTTTTACCGCTAAGTCGCTAAGATGCAAAGTTTTTAAAGTAGACGTTTTGCCTTACGACTCTATTTTTGAAATTATATTTCTCAACTCACGTTCTGAGTTAAACTGAATGGTAATTGTTCCGTTTCCTGCGCGGGTTGCTTTCAACTTTACTTTTGCGTCTAGAATTGTTGAAAGGGCTTCATTCATTTTCTGCAACTCAAATGACAAGGGCATTGCAGAAGCAGGCGGAGTTTTCTTCACATGATTTTTCAATCCGCGAACCACATCTTCCACTTCACGTACCGAAAGTTCTTTGTCTAAAATCTGCTGAAAAGCTTCTTTCTGTTTTGCAGGGTCTTCAATATTAATCAACGAACGGGCATGACCCATTGAAATCTTTTTATCACGGATTGCCAACTGAATTTCAGGCGGTAGTTTCAATAAGCGCAAATAGTTGGCAACGGTTGAACGCTGTCTCCCAACTCGCTCACTCAACTCTTCCTGTGTCAATTTTACCTCTTCCACCAATCGTTGGTAGCTGATGGCAATTTCAATCGCATCTAAATCTTCGCGTTGAATATTTTCAACCAGGGCCATTTCCAGCATGCTCTGGTCGTTGGCAATGCGGATAAAGGCAGGTATTTCTGATAAACCCGCCAGTTGCGAAGCACGAAATCTTCTTTCGCCCGAAATAATCTGGTATTTATCATACCCCATTTTGCGCACAGTAATAGGTTGAATAACCCCTAACGATTTAATAGAAGCTGCAAGTTCTTCCAAGGCTTGTTGCTCAAAATGAGTTCGCGGCTGAAAAGGATTTATCTCAATGCTGCTGATTGGAATAGCGCTTACTCCCCCCGCCACTTTCGTAGCTGCACTTGAATCAATTCCCGCAGTTATATCGGTTCCGGCATCTTCAAGCAAAGCACTTAATCCTCTGCCCAGCGCACTTTTTTTATTGTTGCTCATTTTCTTCTACGTCAATTATTTTTTCACTTTCCTTCATGCGGGTCAATTCATTCTTCTGAAGAATTTCGCGCGCAAAGTTAAGGTAATTGGTTGCGCCTTTTGATTCGGCATCGTACATAATAACCGATTCGCCAAAGCTTGGAGCTTCGCCCAGCTTAGTATTGCGGTGTATGATGGTATCAAACACCATGTGTTGAAAATGTGTTTTTACTTCTTCTACTACCTGGTTACTCAAACGCAAACGCGAGTCATACATAGTAAGCAAAATGCCTTCTAAATCCAAGGCAGGGTTCAGGCGGGTTTGCACAATTTTAATGGTGTTAAGCAATTTGCCCAGACCTTCCAATGCAAAATATTCGCACTGCACAGGAATGATTACCGAATCGGAAGCGCAAAGGCTGTTGAGTGTAATCAAGCCCAATGAAGGCGAGCAATCAATGATGATGAAATCGTAATCGTCTTTTACTTTGGCTAACTGCGCTTTCAGCATCTGCTCGCGATTAGGCAGGTTCACCAATTCTATTTCCGCTCCTATCAGGTCAACATGGCCGGGAATAAGGCTAAGGTTAGGTGTGCTGGTTATAAGAACAGCGTCTTTAGGCTCTGTTTCACCTATTACTACCTCATAAATACTCAGTTTAATGTTCTTGGGGTCAAAGCCAACGCCCGAAGTAGCATTTGCCTGCGGGTCGGCATCTATCAACAACACTTTATGCTCCAGCACAGCAAGACTGGCTGCAAGATTAATAGCAGTAGTAGTTTTACCCACCCCACCTTTTTGATTGGCAATTGAAATTATTTTGCCCATTTAGTTTTCTCCTTTTTAAAATTGAAACGCAAATTTAATTGAAAAAAGCGGTATAGGGTTTATTGTTGAAAAGTTGTTGGGGTGAAAAGTAAAAGCCGGGGCTAATGCGCGGGCTTTTTGCAATAAATAAAAAACGCTGATTCACAACAACAATTTCATTTCCTTGAGCGCTTCTTTTGAAACTCATTGTATTTCTTTCGGAACGTTATTCTTTTCCTGAAGAACGTATATTAATTCTTGAGGAACGATTACTGTTGCAGGCGGAACGTATATCGTTTCATGGAAAACGATGACTGTTTCTTTTGAAACGATTACTGTTGCAGGCGGAACGCATGTCACTGCGTCAGGTGAAGGGAGGATTTCCTAACTTGAAATGAGGATTTCGCGAAGTGAAACGAGGTGTTCTTGATGTGAAGCGAGGTTTTCTTTAGTTGAAAGGAGGTGTTCCTTACCTGAAGCGAGGTGTTCTTGACTTGAAGCGAGGTGTTCCTGAGATGAAGCGAGGTGTTCTCAACTTGAAGCGAGGACTTCCTGACTTGAAGGGAGGCCTTTTTTGAGTGAAGCGAGGATTTCGGGAAGTGAAACGGGGATTTCGGGAAGTGAAACGGGGATTTCGCGAGTTGAAGCGAGGTTAACCCCGGTGACAATGAATGATTTATAAATCAGGGTGTGATTTTATCGAATCTGACATTTTGTCAATAAAAAAGTCCCCTCGCCTAAGGCGAGGGGACTTTATATTTATTAACCCTCTACTAAATCTTATTTATAGATATGCACCCAAGCTTTCTCCTGAAGACCTGAAGCACGTAGTTTCTTCATTTCCTTCAAAGCAGGATCCAATGCATCAAAACGCTCAGAATATACATAGTACCAACCTCTTTGTGTGTTGTGTACAATAATAGCTTTCACGTTTTGTTTCGCCCATATTGCTAAGTCTTTATCTGCACGTTTAACATCTTTAAACGATTCAATAACTACATAATATCCTTTTTCAAGTGATACCTCTTTATAAGTGCCGTCTTCACCTTTTATCATTCGTTTCAGAATGTCTTTCACCTGATTGGTATCAAGTTGTGCCGGTTTCTGAGTTTCAATTTTCTTGTTCAGATCATTGATGTCTTTTTCCAGTTTTTCAATGCGCTGCTGGTGGTCATCTAATTTACCATTTTGAGAAGCATCGCTTTCTTTAATTCTGGCTTGTTCAGCTTTCAGGCTATCAATTTGCTCTACCATGCTCAGCTGATTGTTTTTCAATTCTTCGATAGATTTCTCCAATTCGGCATTTTTGTTTTTGTTGCCTGATAAACGGAAACCTGCCATTATCTCGTGTGTTCCGTTTCCGCGTGATGAAATTCCGCTGCTTCCTGCAAACTCATAAGCATACGCTACGGTAAACTGATCGGCCACTTTAAATCCTAATGAAGGAATAATTCCTCCTGATGTGCGGTAAGTAGCACCCAACCAGATAATGTCTTTGTAGCTAAGGTTCAGGCTACCATCAATCTGAGTTGCTTTTGAACTGTTGCGCAACAATACCGAAGGCTGTATAAACCATTTGTCTTTGATTATGAATTTGTAGCCCAAGTATCCTACCATTGCTCTGCGCAACGTAAATTTACGAGCATCCTGACTTGATTCTGCATAGCTTATTTGTGTTTCAAAAAGCTGTGGAATAGCAAAACCAAGTTCCAGACCTTTAATGTTGTAACGCAAACCGAAATCAATATTGAAAGCTGTTCCGTTAATAGAACTTCCGTTTTGAAGAAGCGGATCAGAGTTATCATCAACAACTGCACTGCCAAGGTTTATTTTATTGTCAACAAAACCTAAAGAAGCTCCGAAAGCTATGCTGTGAACTATCTTTTTAGAGAAATGAAAACGGTGTGCGTAGGTAAAACTTCCTGCAATGCGCTGATATAAGTCAGTGCGGTCGCTTGAAATTGTTCCTCCTAATCCTATGTTTCCTTTTCCGATAGGGCTGTGAACGCTAAGGGTGTTAGTTACGGGTGCTCCTTCTAATCCAACCCACTGTCTGCGGTGGTTAAGGAAACCTACAAGGTAACCTTGGTCACCTGCGTTGGCAGGGTTAAACAGGTAACGATTATTGTAATACAAATCGTTCAACGGAAGTTGTTGCGCAAAACCTGCAAATGCTATGATGGAGAGGCAGAGTGCGCTGATTAATTTTTTCAGGTAGTTATAGTTCATAATGCTGTGTTTTAAATTCGTTTATATGGTTCTGTTACCTGTCTGTTAGTTTTTGTTTCTTAAAATTGAAATAGCTCCGTCATATTCTTTTTCGGTACCGCTGCAGGTTACTACATAGTAATAAGTGGCTTCCGGAAGCTTTTCTCCTTTGTAAGTTCCGTCCCAATCATTCTGGTAAGCGGTTGAAGAGTAAACTTCAATACCCCAACGATTGAAAACTTTAACTACGCAATCTGAATACAGATTTACGTTTTTGATTTTCCAGAAATCATTAAATCCGTCACCATTAGGTGTAAAAAGGTTTACTGTCTCAAATGTGTAATCAGCATTTACCGTTACGATAACATCGGCAGTATTTACACAACCGTTATCATCAGTTCCTGTAACCGTGTAAGTAATGGTTTCAAGCGGAGAAACTGAAGTTGGGTCATATACATTAGCATTATCTAAGTAGGTTTCCGGAGACCAATTGTAGAACGTGGCACCAGCAGCCCATAAAGGAACATTGTATCCAAGGCTTACCAATGTGTCATTACTTGCAGTAACGTTAGGCAAAGCCCAAACTAAAACATCAATGGTATCTTTTTGCTGACAACCGTGTTCATCAAAAACGTTTACAATATATTGTCCTGTTACGGTAACTGTTATTGTTGCTGTTGTTTGCGCATTTGACCAGATAGCGCTTTGTCCATCTTCAAGGTCAACCGAGAGGTCAACACTTCCTCCATCGCAGAAAGCAAGTGGACCTGCTGCTGCAATATGCGGAGTTGGCAATGCCCAAACATTTACGTTTGCTGTTGCAGTATCGCGGCAACCTTCGGTGCTTGAAACAACCAGCGTTACAGGGTAAGTACCTGCCCAGCCATATTGGTGTGAAGGACTTTGTGCAACACTTGCATCGTTATCACCATACGTCCAAAGGTAACCTTCAATAACTGAACCACCTGATGTTGATGTATTCACAAAATCTGTGATAAATCCTGTACAAACTTCATTGTAAGTGAATGAAGCACTTGGACCCGGATTGATAGTTATTGATTGGGTAGCTGAGTTCACGCAACCATAAGAAGATGTTCCTGTAAGATTGATTGTATATGTTCCTTCAGAAGCATAAACGTGTGAAGGATTAACAATACTTGAAAACTGAGTATCTCCGAATGACCACAAATAATCTATTGAACCAACCTGATTTGAACTTTGATTTAAGAATTGAACCGGAGCACCTTCGCACTCACCTGTGAAGTTAAAAATAATAACCGGAAGCGGAGCAATTGTTACAAAGTCTGTAGTTTCAGAAGAGCATCCCTGATCTGTAGTTACACGCAGTGTTACAGGATAAAACCCGGCACTCAGAAATTCAAAATCAGCTTCTTCACCTGTCTCGTCACCAAAAATATTGTCGTTGTTAAAATCCCAGGTATAACCTGTAACTGTGCCTGATGTTACATTTGCTGATGCAGTGAAATGAGTAATGTCACCAATACAAACGTTTTCAAATGTAAATGTTGCATTTGGCAGAGGATTAACAGTAACTGTATTATAAACCTGTGATACACATCCAAGGTTAGAAACTACCTGCAAACCTGCAGTATATGTTCCAGAATTCTGGAAATCGTGTGCTACGGTTTGTCCGCTTCCATCATTGAAGAAACCGTTGTTATCAAAATCCCAGTTCCATGAAGCAATACTGCCCGGTGAAACTGTGCTTGTGCTTGTTAATGTGGTTGGCTCTCCTTTGCAAACATCATTTGCTGTAAAAGCTGCGTTTGGAAGAGGATTTACAACTACGTTTAAATATACAGTTGCTGTTTCAGACAAATTGGTTGTTACTTCCAATCCTACAGGAAATGTTCCCGAAGAAGGAAGAATTCCATTGATGACTGAACCCGATGCATCATCAAAGCTGCCGTCATTATCCAAATCCCAATTCCATGAAACGATGTTTCCGCTGGTAGTTGTTGAAGTGCTTGTTACAATCGTTGTGCTACCCTCGCAAACTGTTGTTGAGGTAAAACTGGCTGTAACATCCCCCCCCGCAAAACCTTTTACGGATAGGATTGATAGCAATCCCATTCCTATTGCTTTAACGTATGATTTATTCATTCTTTAGTTGTTAATTAAATTTATATGATAATTTGTACCTGTAAAATTTGCTTATTAATAAACCGCCCCATTTTTCAATGAAAAACGGGGCGGTTATTTTGTTGACTACTTGTCAACTGTAATTCGTTTAACTTCTGTTCCTGTTTGTGATATAAACTGAACGATATAAATACCGGCTGCCAATTCAATATCAGAGTAGTTGCGGACAAATGTATCTGCATTTACTGTGAACTGTTCTGCCATCAGCAATTTACCTTCAATAGTCATCACATTCACCTGAATGTCTCCTATAATTCCTGTGCTGGTGTAGTTTAAAGTAAACTGACCATGGTTAGGGTTCGGATAAACATTCAATACACTTGCATCAGCATTCGGATCGTTGATACCGATGTTGTTGGTATCAATAACCCAGATAACTGTGTCAGAACCGCAAGCATTGGTTACAATCAGAGTAACTGTATAAGTTCCTCCCGCTGCATAGGTATGAACAGGGTTCTGATCTGTTGAAGTTCCTCCATCACCAAAGTTCCAATCGTAGCTTGTTCCGTTATCTGACTGGTTGCTGAACTGAACCACTGAACCTGAAGCAAACCAATTAAATGCTGCTACAGGAAGCGGGCTGGTATAACCAACTTCAACTGAAATACTTGCAGAACAACCTGATGCATCCGTAACAGTAACCAGTTGTGTACCTGAAGTTACATTAGTGAATTCTCCTGTGCTGTTGCTGTTTCCGTTTGAAGTATAAGTATATGGCTCTGTTCCACCGGCAGCTTCAACAATGAACGAACCGCTATCATCACCTTCACAAGATGAAGGAGATGAAGATACTGCACCTACTGTAAGAGCATCTGGCTGAGTAACTACAACAATTGCAGCAACTTCGCAACCGTTTGCATCACGTACCAATACTGTGTATGTTCCAGGAGCAAGGTTAGTAAATGAACCCGAAGACTGATAAGTAATACCTCCGTTGAATGAATACTCATAAGGAGCATCACCACCGGTTGCAGTTACATCAATCATTCCGTCACCTTGTCCGTTGCAAGATACAGGAGTTGAAGTTGTTTCAATAGTCAGCAATTCAGCCGGCTCTTCAACAGTTACATCAACAGTAGTTGAGCAACCATTTGCATCAGTAACTGTGATTGTGTAATCACCTGCCTCCAATTCACCAAATACATTGCTGCTTTGTGTGGTTGTTCCTCCATCGCTTGAGTAAGTGTAAGCACCTGTTCCGCCTGTTGCATTAACAACAACTGAACCTGAAGCATCACCTGTGCACGAAACGTTCTGAACATCAGCAGTAGCTGCAAGCGCTTCAGATGGTTCTGTAATAACAACCCCTTCCGAAACAGAGCATCCGTTTTCGTCTTCAACAACTACAACATACGTTCCTGCTGCCAGTCCGCTGAATGAACCTGTAGACTGGAAAGTATTACCGCCATCAGCCGAGTATTGTAAAACACCTGTTCCACCGGTTGCTGTAACCTCAATAGAACCTGATGCATCACCATTACATAATACCGGTTGTGAAGAAGCACTAAGAACAATTGCGTCAGGTTCACCAACAGTAACTGTAACAGTTTCTGTACAACCGTTAGCAAGTGTAATCACATAAGTTCCGGCAGCAAGTCCGCTGAACACATTACCTGATTGAGCAGGTCCTCCGTTAAGAGAGAATGTTATAGGAGAATTTCCACCTGTAACGTTAATTGTAATGCTACCATTTTCGTCACCGTTACATGTTGGCTCAACTACATCAACAGTATACACCGGTGGATCTGAAACAGTAACAGTATAAGTAATTGTATCTGTGCATCCCCAGTTGGTAGTAACTACCAGGGTTACATCGTAATCACCGGCTGTGTTGTAAACGTGAGTTGGGTTTACATCTGTGTTAATTCCGCTTCCATCACTAAACTCCCACTCATGACTAACAATTGATGTACCTCCACTTGGATCAACTGTTGCAGTTGAAGTAAAGTAGATAATCTCACTTACACATGAAGGTGCATATGTGTAGTCAGCAACAGGAATAGGAGTAACATTTACATCAAAACTGCATGTAGCTGTGTTACCTGAAGCATCTGTTACTTCAAATGTATTAGTAGTTATACCCAACGGGAATACTGAACCGCTTGGTAAACCTGCTGTCTGAACCAGAGTTTCACCCGGGCAATTGTCAGATGTAGTAACCGTGAAGGTAACAACATCACCATCGCAGGCAATGATATCATCTGAGCAGGTAATAACCGGTGCTTCTGTATCATTAACTGTTACGTTGAAACTACAAACAGTTTCGTTACCATAAATATCAGTAGATGTATACTCCTGAACTGTAACTCCCACAGGAAATTCATCTCCTGAAGTAAGTCCGGTTCCGTCAGTCTGTTCAGTTAATGAACTTACAAGTACATTCATTACTAAAGCGTTATCAGTCAATCCTAAGTTAGCCAAATCTTCAAAGTCAGGGGCACCGCAAGCTGCTGAGGCTATATAGGAAGGTCCTGTTTGACCATTCAGATTTGCACCTATAAATAATGTGTTACCTGCAGAAACTCCATCAGGAATGTACAACTCAAAAACAAGCTCAGAACCAGCAGGAACGTTTACATCCATAGGTACTGTCAATACTGAAAGTGTTTGATCTGCAATAGTAACAGGCTGAGAAGCAAGTAAGGTTAGATTTGCAATTGACATTGGTCCGCTCAGTGTATAAAGATTAACTGTAGCAGGCTGCGATCCTCCGCTTCCTGCGGTAGCTTCTTCAATTCCGAACTGAACACCTGATACATGCATTCCGCTTGGAAATCCGAACGAATTGATGTCAAAAACTCTTGCCAATCTGTTTT
>CAMBRL010000093.1 GCA_945870105.1 Chitinophaga pinensis | reverse complement strand
GAAAAAGGAACGCGCGTTGTTGCTTTCAGCCGCTTCGGTGGATACGCTTCACATGTTGTTAGTGATGAACGAGCCGTTGTTCCAATTGGAGAAGATATGGATGCGGGAGTTGCCTGTGCTTTAGCTGTTCAATATTCCACTGCCTGGTTTTGTGCCGAAGAAATGATTCGACTGCGAAAAGGAAATCATGTATTGATTCAGGCTGCTGCCGGTGGAGTTGGTACTGCACTTGTTCAGCTTTGCAAACGCCACGGCTGCATTATTTACGGTACAGCAGGTTCTGATAAAAAATTAGAATACCTGCGTGAACTGGGTGTTGATTATCCTATTAATTACAATACTTCTGATTTTGCCACTGAAATAAAAAAGCTGCGACCCGAAGGTGTTGATGTTGCTTTTGATTCTGTTGGCGGAAAAACATTTCGCAAAAGTTTTAACAGCCTTAACAAAGGCGGAAGAATAGTGGGTTACGGTGCAGCAGAAAACCTGGGCGGTGGTTTACAGATTTGGGATACTTTGAAAATGGTTTTCAATTTCGGAATTTATCATCCTGTTCAGTTTCTTATGAATTCGCGCGGAATGATTGGAGTGAATATGCTGCGCATTGCAGGTAATCATCCTGACTGGCTGAAAATTTGCCTTGAAAGTGTTGTAGACCTTGTTAAGAAAGGTGAAATAAAACCAACTGTTGGCGGTGTTTTCAGTGCAGATAAACTGGCCGATGCACATCGTTTTGTTGAGTCAAGAAAATCAATGGGCAAAGTGATTGTGAAGTGGTAATCAGACTTTCTTTTTAATATAAGAACGCTTAATCCAGCCGGGAAGAATAATGGCTCCGATAAATAAATACGGGTAATAACTGATAAGCCGCCAGATGATGGCAATGCTGCCTACCAATCCTGCAGAAAGAATAAACTCTCCGATAAATCCTGTGAAAATAATTTCGGCAACTCCACTGCCACCGGGCGTTGGTGTGATGTGCATTATTACCCACATCACTAACTGACGGGCATAAATAAGCATATGTTCGCTTACCGGGAAAAATGCCATTATGATGAAATTTGTTACCCAAAAACGGGCGGTCCATGATGTAAATGTTGCAGCAGTTGCCTTGAACCAATAACTGAATGGCTTGCCTCTTATCTCTTTTGATGCGATAATAATTTCATTGCCGGTTTCAGCAGCGCCTTCTCTCCACTTGCGCAAAAACGGAAGATGAAAGATTTTTATCAATACCCATTTAAAGCCGCGGGGCTTAACAAAAATAGCCCATGAAATTATAACTGCGTATAACACCATCAACCCGAAACCAATATAAAAGAGATTAATTCCCGCAGAGGCTAAACCCTGCATGGCTTCGCTGCTGAAATCAGGAAGTAGTCGCTCAGTTCCTACTATTACCAAAACAAGAGGAACCATAACAATATAAAAAAGCTGATCGAGCAACGAGGTGATTAATACAATAGCTGTGCTTTTCCCCAATTTAATTCCTTCGCGGTTTACAATAAACATGGCTACGGTGCTTCCTCCCACAGCACTTGGTGCAACTGCCGAAGCAAACTCCCACAACATAATCACATCAAAACTTCTGCGCCACGAAATATGATTATCGGTAAGCACACGAATGCGGTACATATAACTCAAATCGCGGATAAACATGGAGATTATAGCTATAACAATCCACAAGGTAGAATACCATGTCCAGTTAATGCTACGCAATTCATCCCGGTAAGTAATCTTTACATAATCACCTTTCCCTTCTTCCTTGAAAACAAATTCATCTTTATCTTCTTCTCCGTTCTCATTCCCATCTACCCATACATAGTTTGCATTGGCCGCAATTTTCTTTTCAAATCGTTCTTCCTGCAGAGCTGAAAACACCATGTACGATGCCACCCCCAGACCAATAAGAATGGGCAGAATAATTCGGCTGGGTGTAAGAAGTTTTAATCGTTCGGTTGCGCGGTTTGACATTATCAGATAGTAATAGTCAGCCCGAAAATACGCATTCCGTCCGAACAGGTTGTTGATATTCCTACTTTTGAAGCCGTGAAAGCAAAAGAAAATATAAGCGCACACCTTGCCCTGTTTGGCGCCAACATCATTTACGGAGCCAATTATTCTATTGCCAAAGCAGTAATGCCCGAGTATGTAAAGCCCTTCGGATTTATTGTTTTACGCGGAATTGGAGCGGTGCTTCTGTTCTGGTTTTTTCAGGCGCTTTTGAAACGTGAAAAAGTGGAGAAAAAAGATTTTCCAATACTTATTGCAGGAGCTTTTTTGGGCATAGCGGCTAATCAGATGCTGTTTTTTAAAGGACTGAGTTTAACCACTCCCATAAACGCTGCCATTATTATGACTTCCACGCCTGTGTTGGTTTTACTAGCTGCTTCCTTACTATTAAAAGAAAGAATTACACTAACAAAAATTACCGGAATTATTTCGGGAATCATCGGTGCGCTTTTAATAATCGTTATGGGAAAAGATTTTTCATTCGGGAGTGAAACTATGCCAGGCGATTTGATGGTTTTTATCAATGCATCACTTTTTGGAGTGTACCTTGTTATGATAAAACCATTGATGAAAAAATATCATCCGCTTACGGTAAACAAATGGGTTTTCTTTTTCGGGTTGCTGATGTCGTTGCCCTTTGGCTGGAGTGAGGCTCTTGAGATTGACTGGGCAACTATGCCTGTTCCTATTTTAGGCGGTGTTATTTTCGTAGTGGTTGGTCTAAGTTTTTTTGCTTACCTCTTTAACAGCTATGCACTAAGCAGAGTAAGCCCTTCAACGGTTAGTATTTATATTTATTCGCAACCGGTATTTGCAACGGCTATTGCAATAGGGCTTGGCAACGACTCGCTAACGGTGCTGAAAATTATTGCCGCGATTCTTATATTTGGGGGGGTGTATCTGGTAAGCTGGGGGAAATAAATCTTCAATTACAGTTACCTGATAAGCGAAACAATCCCTTTAAAATCCTGTGGGCGGTTATGTTCGTCTTCGACTGAAATTCTGTAAATATATACTCCCGGAGGCAGATCCTTTCCGGTGTTGCGCGATTTTCCGTTCCATCCATCAGTTGGTTTGAAACTTTCAAAAAGCTGTTCGCCCCAGCGATTAAAAATACGCAACTCATATTTGCGCAATGTTTCTCCCAGCGGAAGAAAAACATCATTCAGTCCGTTACCATCGGGAGTGAAAGCACTGGGTACATAGAGTGTGAAAAACGGAGCTATAACTATAGTTATTTCTGCTCTGTCGGTGCAGCCGTATTGGTTGGTAACAATGAGCATAACGTTATAAGTTCCTGTATCAGAAAAACTATAAACCGGGTTTTGAATCGCTGAACCATCACCATTCCCAAACTGCCAGTTCCACTGCACGGGATTACCTGACGATAAATCTGTAAACGTTACTTCTGGTGAAATAATCTGTGTCCATTCAGGATTGGCTGCTAAATCTGCAACAGGGTTTGGACTTGCTGTTACTAAATCAGAATACGTAAGAGTTGAGATGCAATTCTGATCGGAAGTAACGGTAAGTGTTATATCGTAAGAACCCGGTGCGGTAAAGGTGTATGAATTATTCTGCTGGTCTGAAAATGATGCATTATCAGCAGCCCAAAACCAGTTAACATTTGTACCGGAAGCAACAGAACTAAGGTCGTTGAATTGCACCGTAAGCGGAACGCAACCCGAAACGGGCAATGCTTCAAAGTCAACAACCGGATTTGGATTTACGGTAACGGTAATAGTTTCATCGTCTGTGCATCCGTTATCAGTTCCTGTAATTGTATACGTTGTGGTAACAACAGGATTGGCTGCAACACTGTTCCCCGATGTTGAGCTTAAACCCGTTGCAGGCGACCATGCATAGGTTGTTGCTCCCGAAGCACTGAGCGCAACTGAAGCTCCTTCACAAATAGCTGCCGCTGTCGGCAAAAGCGTAACAGTTGTTTGGTTTACGGTAACGGTTGATGTTACCGTTGCCGAACAACCTAAATCGGTGCCTGTTACAGTGTACGTTGTTACAGAAACAGGTGATACCGAGATATTGTCCGTTGTTTCGCCTGTTGACCACAAATAACCGGAAGCTCCTGTTGCTGTTAAGATTGCTGCATCACCTGCACAAATTGTGGGTGAGTTTACTGCTACCGTTGGCGCGGGATTAACCGTAACGGTTGATGTAGCTGAAGCAGAACAACCCTGGTCCGTTCCGGTTATAGTGTAAGTTGCAGTTACCGAAGGACTTACCGTTAAAGGATTATCCGTTACACCGTTGTTCCATAAATACGTTGTTGCACCGGTGGCAGTAAGTGTTGCCGCAGTGCCCGCACAAACAGCAGGTGAGTTTACAGAAACAACGGGAACAGGATTTACCGTAACTGTTGCCGTTGCCGTTCCTGTGCAGGATAAACTTGTTCCTGTAACAGTGTAGTTAGTGTTACTCGCAGGTGTAACCACCAGGGGATTATCGGTTGAACCATCGGACCACACATAGGTGGTAGCTCCTCCGGCAGTAAGTGTTGCATTTTGTCCCGCACAAACAGTTGGTGAGTTCACCGTAACATTAAGAGAGGAACTGACAGTAACGGTACTTGTTGCTGTTGCAGAACAAGCTCCTGTAGTTCCTGTAACAGTGTACGTTGTTGTAATTCCCGGTGAAACGGTTAAAGGGTTACTTGTTGAGCCTGTATCCCAAAGGTAGCTTGTAGCTCCCGTTGCAGTTAGCGTTGCCGAACCTCCTGAACAAATAGTGGGTGAGTTTACCGAAACAGAAGGCTGTGGATTAACTGTTACAGTTGAAGTTACTGTTCCCGAACATCCTCCGGAACTTCCTGTAACATCATAGGTGGTAGTTGATGCAGGTGAAACAATCAGGGGATTATCGGTAGAGCCATCAGACCATACATACGTGTTTGCACCTCCGGCAGTAAGTGTTGCCGAAGCACCTGCACAAATAGACGGAGAGTTTACCGTTACAGTGAGCGAAGCGGCTACGGTAACGGTGGCTGTTGCTGTACCGGTGCAACCCGCTGTAGTTCCTGTAACAGTGTAGGTAGTAGTTGCTGCCGGACTTGCATCGGCAGTACCAACTCCTGTAACTGTTGCTCCTGCCGACCATGTATAGTTGGTAGCTCCTGTAGCAATAAGATTTGCTGTTCCACCCGGACAAATGGTTGGTGAGTTTACCGAAACAGAAGGTCCCGGATTAATAGTAATATCATAGGTAGAAGGTGCTCCGCTGCAACCGTTTAATGTTGGTGTTACAGTAATGGTTGCAGTAACAGGGCTGCCTGTAGAATTGGTTGCCGTGAATGAAGGAATGTTTCCGTTTCCGCTGGCTCCAAGACCGATTGCAGTATTGCTGTTGGTCCATGCAAAGGTTGCTCCTGTAGGCGTACTGGTAAAAGTTGCAGCCGCAACGGTGCTTCCTGAGCACTGTGTTATATCAGCAGGTACAGTTGCTATTGGTCCAGTGTTAACTACCACACTGGTAGAACTCACATTCGTGCAACCTGTAGATGAAGTTGAAGTTAAAGAAATCAAATAGGTGCCCGGAGTGGAATAGGTTTGTGAAGGTGGCGATGCTGCAACGGAGGTGTTTCCATTTCCGAAATTCCAGGAAGAAGAAGTTGCTCCAATGCTGTTATTATTGAAACTAACATTAAGCGGAGCACAACCTGTTGTTGGGTTTGCAGTAAACTGCGAAGTGGGTGCCATCTGAAAAGTGCTTCCCGTAAAACTCATGGTAAATCCAACAGAAGTTCCTGATGTTAAATAGGAGTAATTATCAATAATAATGAGATACGTATTGCCGGCAGTTACAGTCATTGCCGGACAAAACTCTCCGGTGCAAGCGCCCAACCCTGTCTGCATGCCAATGTTGTTGCTATTTTCCGGTGAAAACAATGTTCCTGTATAATTATAGTTACAGGCAAGGTTAGTACCGAAGCATCCTCCGGTAATGTTATATAATGCCCAATCATATTCAGCCATTCCCAGCACATCTGCATTCCATGCTAAGGTGCCGGTTACACCAACTGTAAACTGATAATAAACGGGTTGTTGTAATGCAGAACCAAAGCAGGGAGGAGTAAGACCGCTGCTGTTATTTGGAAAAGGACTTACAGTAAATGAACTCAAGTCGCAAAGCACAGATGCAGTTGCACAGGAGTTGCCAGGTGCAGGAGGCTGATCAATAGAAGTAATACAAATCTGAAAACCACCTTCTACTCCATTATCCGATTCTACAGATAACCATACTTGCGAGCCGGGCGTTATTGATAAAGTAGTTGTAGCTGCTCCTCCATTGGTGGCGCTGGCGTTGCAGCTATTATAGGTGCCGCTTGTGCAATTAGTAATTGAAAGAGTTACAACAGCTCTTTGCATTGCAGGCGAACCGGTGGGTGTTACAGTTACTGTATTTATAGACCCTGCAGCTGTGTATGTAAACCATACTTCGTTGCCCGGTGTTCCTGTGTCGCAGGTGTTAGTTGAATTATCACTTGTGGCGGCAACTGTTGTTGATGTTACACATACATTTCCGGTATTTGGAATAGTGATAACTTGCGGGGTTGTACATGCATCATTTGCAGGTTGTGCGGTTGCAAAGTCTGGATTCAATAGGAATAAAACCGCAAGCGTTATGCTAAAAGTGAGACTCAGGATTTTGATAACGTTTTTCACCTGATATTTTATTCGGTAATGAATTTAATTTTCTCCACTGGAATAAACTGTGGTCTGTTTATCTCAGAAAGTGATAGAATTTTCAAACGCACTTCTGTTCCAAGCTGCACATAAACTACTTCTGAAGCATGACGGTTTTCAGCAACCAGTTCATTAATATTTCCGGGAATAAAAGGCTGGCTGCGTGAGTTAACAACCTGTATCTGCCAGGTTCCTTCTGCTAAAGAATTTTGTTGAAAAACTGTTCCTGAATTTTGTGCAGATAATCCACATAATCCTGAAACAAAAAAAAGAAAAATAATTAATAAAGCTCTCATTAACAGGTATTAGTAAATTCATCAGAGCGAGGCAAATATAGGATTTTGCCCTTTCGTAATACCCGAAAGGATAAATATCATAAATATGAGTGTAAACCCAAATGGAGTTAAGAAAAGAGAGAATTAAATTTAAGAGCTGTAATTAGCGATGCTCCCACTTATATTTATCCAAATCCTCCAAACAATGTTTCAGCAAACTGATGCTGCCTTCAATGTCTTTTTTGTTGGCAGTTTCAATTACCTGGTGAATGTGGCGTGTTGGAATAGAAACCGCACCTGCAATGGAACCGCCTGCTGACATGCGTTGAATGCCTGCAGTGTCGGTTCCTCCAGCGGGAAGAACTTCTGGCTGCCATTTTATCTTGTATTTGTCGGCTGTTTTTTTCATGTAATCAACCATGCGGTAATCGCAGATGGTAGATGAATCCATGATTTTGATTCCTGTGCCCTCGCCTAATTTAGTAACCATTTCATGAGCCAATGCGCCCGGAACATCATATGCAATTGTAGTGTCGAGACCAAAACCAAAATCGGGTTGTATTTGCAACGCAGAAACATTTGCACCGCGAATACCTACTTCTTCCTGCACGGTGAACACACCGTAAATATCATACGGCACCGTTTTCAATTGGCGCAATGTTTCAATCAGAATAAAAACCGAAACACGGTTGTCGATGGATTTGCAATTTACGCAATCACCCATTTCAATCAGTTTGCGTTCGCGTGTAACAACGTTTCCTACGCTCACATACTTTTTCACTTCGCTGCCTGGCATTCCAAGGTCAATAAAGTAATCGGTTAGTTTAGGAACTTTAGTTCTTTCCTCGGCCGTCATCACGTGAATAGGTTTTGAACCCATTACACCTACCAAGTCTTTTTTTCCGTGAACAATAACACGTTGTGCTGTTAATGTTTTAGGGTCAAAACCACCCAGCGGATGAAAAAACAAAAAGCCTTTATCATCAATATGGCTCACGATAAAACTAATCTCGTCCATGTGGGCACCAATCATCACCTTCTTGTTATTCTTTCCTTTTTTGAAGGCTGTAACATTGCCCATGTTGTCAATGCTCACTTTCACTCCAAGTGATTTCAATTCACGAAGAACTACTTCACGGATAGGTTGTTCATAGCCGGGTGCACCTGGAGTTTCACAGATTTCTGCAAGAAGTTTTATGTTTAATGCCATAATGGGGTTTGTTTGTTATGGCCGCAAAAGTAAGATTTAACCACAGAGGCACAAAGACACTGAGATTTTTCTCTGTATCTCCATGCCTCTGTGGTTAAAAACTAATTCACTGTTATTGAAATAGGGCTCAAATCATGCACTACATCATTTACATCTTTTGCTTTTATGTTTTCAAAAATTAACCGGTCGCCACGTTTAGCTTTCTTTACAAACCGGTCGGTCTCTTCGTTAAACTTTCCGCTTCCATCCTGATGGTGAGTGAAAACATCTCTTCCTTGTATCAGCACAATATCAAATGCTTTGGTGGTTGCGACAATGTTGAATAGAAAACTCGGGTCATACGAAACCACTAATCCAAGCTGAGCATCTACTGTACCTTTTTGCATTCTTCCTGAGGTAGTAATTTCGCCAAAACGCGCATATGGCTTTGGCAAACGTTTTACACGAAAGTTCATTTTACCCATGCTTTTAGTTTCACCGTTACTCATTTTTGCAGACACATTTACATCCACCTCCATCGGTGAATTCTTCTGTATTTTCATGGTATATGTTCCGTTGCCGTTTTTCACTAATTGATTTCCACCTGTAACAGTAGCCACCACATTTTCAGCAGCAACACCCGGCACCGAAATAGAAACAGGATTATCTACACCCATGTAAAATACATTCATTGCCGTTGGCGAAACTACCATAGAAGGACGTGCAACAATGTATTCACTTTTGAACGGATATAACTTTTGCTGTCCGGAAGGTGAGGTCATTTTCACCATTCCTTCGTAATTGAAAATTCCTTCTTTATTGGCTCTTACCACATACTCTCCCATTCCGTTAACAGCAGGTACAGAACCCGATTCTGAAACCAAAGCAGTTCCATCGTTATTCAATTTACCAAGAACAATCTCCGGATTTTTAGTGGTGCTGAAAGCTGCCACAAACACATTGGCCTTGTATTCATCACCCAACATTACGTAATTGCTTTCGGTCAGCACTTTTGCAGCAATGGTATCAAACGGGAAATCTTCTTTGGTAAATGATTTATACAAGGTGTTCACCACATCAAACTCTGCATTCTTTACATCACTCTGAAACTTGGAAAGTATAGCAACAGAAGCCACCAGCGGACTGTTATAAAACTGATTCGTTTCCCATGTTTTGGTTCCGTCTTTCTTGGCGCGGTCAGGCGTTTCAAAACCAAGGTTCAGGTTTTTTCTGTCCTTCTCAGGAATAAGAGCCATCATTGCTTCGCGGTATTCATTCAGTTTCAGTTTCAGTTCACGTGCCTTGCCGTTGCTGCCATCTTCTGTATTACCAACTAAAATATTAGTAGGTCTGTCAAAATCATCTTGTTTTTTTACATAATCCAGATGAATGGTGTCGGCCTCTGAAGTGGTAATACCTTCGGTTGCCGCTATCAGTTCCACTTTCAGTTTACGGATATACTCATTCAGGTCTGATGATAATTCTTTAGCGCGGTTGGCTTTCTCCCAATACGCTGTTACTTTTTTAGGGTCAACACTTTTTGCCTGGTCAAAGTCGGCATACAACATTCCGTTCTTTTCATCAAAGTTGCCTGCCGTAGCTTCCAGTGATGTGTTAACGGTTACAAATGCTTCAATCACTTCTTTTGAAACATTGAGTGCTAAGATTGCGGTAAGTACTAAGTACATCATTGCAATCATTTTTTGTCTGGGGGTTTCTTTTCCGCCTGCCATGATTTCTGTTTTTTAGAGGTTTTGACTTCTGATTTCAAAACGTAAAATGCAGGTATGGGGAAAAAGTAACGGTGGCAGGAAAAGTTTTTCCGCAAAGGCGCTTAAGCGCGATAAAATAAATTATGGTTTTTGTTCAACAGGAGCTGATTTCTCGCTCTCTTCTTTCTCAGCAAGATGAGAAATCAAAAGAGCTAAGAGAACAATAATCACCAGAAAAATAAAAACCTTAGGCTGCTTGTAAAGCGGCTTATGATACAGCGGTTTGGTAACACGCTGATAATTATGTATCAGCTTTCCAAAATCCTTGTACTTCCCGATTTCATTATCATCCGGCAGCGGCTTTTTATTTTTATCGAACTTATACTTGCTCATTGCTTTTTCTGGCGTTTCAAAGTAATGCTATTTTTCAGTTTCTCCAGCACACGATATAGTTTCATCTTTGTTCCTGCTTCTGTTAATCCCAAGATTTGTGCCATATCAAGGAAGGAATTTTTGTCAAAAAAACGAAGTTCAATCAACTGCGTTTGTTCTTCGGGCAAGTCATTCAGCGCATCAGCCAGCAGATTGTAATTTTCTTCTGTTTCATCCTCGCCTACTTCTTCGGTCAGTTGTCGCAAATCTCCCTCATCCAGCGGAACGGTTGCATTTTTATTGTTCTTGCGGAAATACATGTTCACCTCATTTACCGCAATCCGGAATAACCATGCCGAAAAAGGCGCACCCGTAAATTTATAATTCTTTATGGCAACCAATGCTTTCAGAAAAACCTGTGAAGTAATATCGGCCGTAAGTTCCTTATCGTTTACGCGTTTGAAAACAAACAGAAAAACAGGCTTATACCAATGGTCATACAAAGGCGCAAAGCGTTCTGGATTGCTTTGTGCGGCAATAATCAGTTCTTTTTCGTTGGGCTGACTTCTTTGCAAAATACTTGGTTTGTCTGTGTGTAAAAATGCAGTTTTTATTAAAAGTAACGGTGTTTATTTTAATAGAACGCAGATGACGCGGATTGGGCTGATCTTCGCAGATTATAAATCCGTGTTAATCTGCTTAATCCGTGTCATCTGCATTCCATTATTATCTTCGCGGCATGAAAGTTTTTAAATTCGGTGGAGCATCCGTAAAAGATGCAGCAGGCGTGAGAAATGTTGCTAAGATCCTGACTATCTATAAAGAAGATAAAATACTCGTTGTTGTTTCTGCAATGGGAAAAACAACCAATATGCTTGAAAAAGTTGCAGAAGCATTTTATCATAAAAACGCAGCTATAGTGGAACAGATAAAACCCATCCGTGAGTACCATCTCGGAATTATGAATGAATTATTCAACGATAAAAACAATCCTGTTTTTGATGTGGTGAATAATGTTTTTGCTGAATTAGAATGGGCAACGGATGGTGAGCCAACCAAATCTTATGACTTTGAATATGACCAGATAGTTTCTATTGGCGAAGTAATCGCCACACGCATTGTAAGTGCTTATCTGAACGAGACAGGATTGAAAAACAGTTGGTTGGATGCCCGTGATTATATTTGCACAGATGATACTTGGCGTAATGCAGCAATTAACTGGGAAGCAACAGAAAATAATGTGCAGCAAAAATTAGTTCCGGTGTTTGCAGGAAAAACAAAACTTGCCATCACACAAGGTTTCATAGGTGTTACTTCAGAAAATTACACCACCACCTTAGGAAGAGAAGGCTCTGATTTTACTGCTGCTATCTTCGCTCATACGCTTCCCGCAAACGATGTAACCATCTGGAAAGATGTTCCGGGAGTTTTAAATGCTGACCCGAAATATTTTAGTGAAACTATATTATTGGATAAAATATCCTACCGCGATGCAATTGAATTGGCTTGGTTCGGTACAAGCGTAATACATCCGAAAACTATACAACCGCTGCAAAACAAAAATATTCCGCTGTATGTAAAATCATTTATTGAACCTGACAAAACCGGAACGGTAGTATCCAATACTGAAAACCCGTTGCAGATTCCTTCCTTCATTTATAGAATGAATCAGGTGTTGCTTTCCATTATGTCAAAAGATCTTTCATTTATAGTAGAGAAAAACATGATGGAAATTTTTAAAACATTCTCGGAAGCAGGAATAAAGATCAACATCATGCAAAACACCGCCATCAGTTTTTCAGTAAGTGTGGATGATGATAAATATAAAATACCCGCTCTTATTTCTGAATTGAAAAAGGATTTCAAAGTTGCTTACAATTCAGGACTGGAATTAATTACTATTCGTCATTACGACCAGCAAACGATTGAGCGGGTAACAATAAACACAGAGGTGTTACTGGAATTAAGAAGCAGAAAAACTGTTCAGTTGCTGGTGAAGAATTTGGGGTAAACTCGCGTCACCCTGAACTTGTTTCAGGGTCTTAATAATGAGATCCTGAAACAAGTTCAGCATGACGCTAAATTTATTTCGCAGCTATTTCTTTTATTGCTTTCACCAGTAAATCCAAGTCACGCAAGGAAGTATAAACATGTGGCGTTACACGCACACCATGTGCTGCTTCAAAATCAATTGTGGTTGTATGAATTTTATAAGTGTTGAATAATTCACTTTCCAAATCTCCGGGCTTCATTCCTTCGATTCCAACACAAAAAAGCGCACAGGAATACTCAGTTTTTAGAGAAGTGTAGAATTTAACTTTCGGAATATCTTTTACTTTTTCTGTCCAGTAATTTTTAAGATACCGCAATCGTTCTTCTTTTCTTTTTGAGCCTATCACCAAATGAAATTCAATAGCATTTCTAATTGCCTGTTCGGTTGCGAAACTGCGTGTGCCCTGCGATTCAAACTTTCGTATATCATCACCATTTGGATAGTCATTACCAAACAGTGGCCAAATATTTTTGATTTTTTCTTTTTTAATAAACATCATTCCTGAACCAAATGGCGCGCATAACCACTTGTGCAAACTCGTCCCGAAATAATCACAATCCAAATCAGAAATTTTGTATTCAATATGTGCAAATGAATGTGCACCATCGCACAATACTTCAATTCCTTTTGCATGGGCTTTGTCAGCAATTTTTCTTGCCGGCAAAATTTGTCCTGTCCAATTGATAACATGTGTTACATGGACCACCTTGGTTTTATTGGTGAACGCCTTTTCATAAATAGAAACTATCTCATCATCATTCTCAGCAGGTACAGGAATATCAACCCACATTAATTTTATTTTGTCACGCTTTTCTCTTTGCAACCAGGCATTTTTCATGTTCGGATAATCGTATTTGCACAACACTACTTCATCACCTTCTTTCAGATTCAATCCAAAAATAATTGTCTCCAATGCTTCAGTTGCATTTCGATTTACAACCACTTCTTCAGAAGAACAACCTGCCAGTTCAGCTAATTCTCTGCGCAAAGGTTCACGCCCCTGATCAATAATACGCCACATATAATAGGAAGGACCAAAGTTGCTGGTGCGATTAAAATTTTCAAATGCTTCCTGCACCACTTTAGGTTGCGGACTTACGCCACCGTTGTTTAAATTGATGATGTCGAAATTCACCGTATAACATTGACGCACCCATTTCCAGAAATCTTCGTCTTCAGCAACGGCAAGAGGGGAAAGCATTTTAACTCTATCAAACGCTTCATCAATTGCCATTGCATTCAGCGGGTCAAGCCATGAGCCAATGGTTAAAGCACCTGCTGCTTTACCGACTTTAGTGAGGAAGTTTCTTCTTTCGTTTTGCATGTTTATTAACTAAGGAAATTTGTATCCTAAAAGTTCATCCAACGTAATTGCAGCCACTGCATGATAATTCGGCCTTGCCTTTGCATAAATTTCTAATGCAAGTTTTTTCCCTTCTTCTGTTTTAACAAACTGCTTATAAAGTGGAACAACGAATTTTCTTCTTCCTACATTCATTAAGAATGTTTCAATTTCGGGATAAGCGTTTTTGTAATTGCTGTTGATTGCCTGAACATACCATGCAGCTGCTACTTCTGAATTTCCTGAATTAGTAAAATGAAAAGCATTGTCCAATATTTCCATTTCAGAAGCGCTGATATTTCCGGGAAGGTTGCGGATAAAATGTAACCATTCATGACAAGTCCATTCTTTGGTTGGAAGCAATTCCGGTTTTGTTCCTTTGCTCCACGAGAATAAAGCCTGTTCTACTGTTTTAAATTTTGCCGACACAACTCGCGGACAATTTGCAGGAAGTCCGTTTTTATAAACCCATTCATCCACATTTATATCCAGCGAATATTTTTTGATGAACTCTTCATCTAAGTATTTTAAGAATTCTTCAGTGGTTATGGTTTTAAATGCATGTGCATTAAAATAATCATTGAGAAATTTATCTAACTTTTCTCTTCCTGCTTTTTGTTCCAGTAACAAAACAAAGTGTGCACCTTTTTCATAAGGAATATCACTTAATCCGTCATCAGGGTTTCTACCTTTCAGATGAAGCATCAACGATGATTCTTCACCCGATTCCTGAAACTCTTCCAATGTTGCTTCCAGATCTTGTAAGCCCAATTGCCACTGCATCTCAACATATTCCTTTCCGTAAATAGCTTCTACTATTCTTCGTTCAAAATATACGGTGAAACCTTCGTTCATCCATATATCATCCCAGGTTGCATTAGTTACAAAGTTTCCCGACCATGAATGCGCGAGTTCAT
>CAMBRL010000092.1 GCA_945870105.1 Chitinophaga pinensis | reverse complement strand
CAGGATGTATTGGACTGGGGCGAAAACGCCCACGATGGCGAAACCGTGCGCACAGGGGCAGGTGGCGCACCTATCACCTTTCCATCGCTGCTGCAAATGGACACAGCCGTAAACGATTTTAAAACCAAAAACCTTACGCAGGCTGCCGCCAAAACTACTTATGATAATGCACAGCAAGCACTGGAAACTGATAATACGGAGGCCGATAAACTTATCCTCAAATGCTGGAACGAAATAGAAACTGCCTTTGATGATGGCGACAAACCCAGCATGCGCAGACAAGCACGCGAATGGGGCGTAGTATATATACCACGCAAAGGCGAAACATTAGACCCCAACGAGTTCTCGGTTAAAGGTAAAATAACAGACCAGGTTACCGGCAACGGATTGGAAGATGCAGAGATAAGAGTAGTGGAAACCAACGAAACCACCCTGAGCGAAAGCAATGGCGATTACCTTGTTACCTATCTGAGCCCCGGCAACTATAATCTTGAAATAACCAAAATTGGTTTTGAAGTGGAGACACTGCCCGTAACCGTAGTTGCAGGCGAAATAGCCGGATTGGATGCTGAACTCAGTCCTGTTGTTAGCATTGGCGGTACAGTTGCAGGTACAATAACCTTTACCGGCATGCCGGCAGCAAACGTAGCCGTTAGCATAATGGGTGTTGCCCTGCCAATTGTACTAACAGATGCAACCGGACATTACAGCATCAGCGGAATAACCGCAGGCCCTCAAACGGTAAGAGCACAATTGCCTCCTATTATGGGAGGCGGCTTTCAGACACAGGGTGTTAATGTGATAACAGGTAGTGAGGTGACAGCTAATTTTAGTTTTTAGGAAAGCGTAAGTAAACAACAATTAACAAAACCCCTCGCCTAAGGCGAGGGGTTTTGTTTTTAATACATTTGTGAAGATGAAAATCCGTTTACTGCTTTTGCTTGTAGCTGTTCCCTTTTTAGCGCTCTGTCAAAAGCAGGGCAACATTTGGTATTTCGGAAATCATGCCGGTTTAAACTTCAATTATTCACCACCAATAGTCCTAACCAATGGAGCTACATACAATGCTCCAGTTGAATTAAATTCAGAAGGTACTGCTGTAATTTGTGATAGTTCAGGTTCATTGCTGTTTTATACAAATGGCGAGAAAGTTTGGAATAAAAATCATCAGGTTATGCCTAATGGCGATGGTTTGCTATCTAATCTATCATCTACACAAGCAGCATTAATTTTACCTCAGCCCGGAAATAACCAATATTATTATGTTTTTACCGCTGATGATTTTGATGTTAATAATTTAAAGTATGGTTTTAGGTATTCAGTAGTAGATATGTGTCTTAATAATGAGACCGGGGATGTTACTATGGAAAAAAATATTCTATTACTAGATACGGTTGCTGAAAAATTAACAGCTGTTAAGCATGAAAATGGTATTGATTATTGGGTCATTATTCATAAATATTTTTCTGATTCGTTTTATAGCTATTTATTAACTTCTTCCGGTGTTTCAGACCCTGTTATTTCTTCTGTTGGCTCAGTTCACCCTGCCGGATTTGTTGGAGTTGGTAGCGCAATTGGTCAACTCAAAGCATCTCCTGATGGAAATAAATTAGCTATTGTAAATGGAAACTCTAGCAATTCTGTTGCTGAATATTTTGATTTTAATAAATCCACCGGTGTTGTCAGCAATTGTGTTTCCATTCAAACAAATCCTATTTATAATTATTATGGTGTTTCATTTTCACCTGATAATTCAAAACTATATATTGTCTGCTGGTTAAATAATATTGGGGTATATCAATTTGATTTAAATGCTGGAAATGGCAATCCTACTTCTGTTATAATGTCAAAAACTACTATTACGAATGATAATGGTTACTTTGGAATGCAATTAGGCGTTGATGGGAAAATTTATCTTGCTAGAGTTGGAGAATATTTATCAGTTATTAATAATCCTAACGAAGCAGGAGTGAGTTGTAACTATATAGATTCTGCTATTTACCTGGAAGGTAAGAAATGTAGTTTCGGATTACCTAATTTTTTGGATAGTTATCAATACCACAACCAACTCGCCTGCACAGAATATGTACCTATAGAACCACCAATCACAGAACTAAAAGTCCCAAATGTTTTCAGCCCTAATGCCGATAACATAAACGATACCTTTATAATAGAGAACCTGCCCACAGATGCAACAGTTCATATTTACAACCGCTGGGGTGCATTGGTTGCAGAGTGGAATAAACCCAATGGCAGTTGGGATGGGCGCACCAAAGGTGGCTCGCAGGTTAGCGCAGGGGTTTACTACTATATAGTTACCCTGCCGGATGGAGAGCGGAGGAAGGGGTTTGTGGAGTTAATAAAATAGCTGATAAGCAGGCTTAACAGCCGCCTCCCCCCATGTTAAATAATTAATAAATTTGCCGCATGATTTTTACAGCGCGGCAGATTGCCGGCATACTCAATGGTACGGTAGAAGGCAACCCCGATGCACAGGTAAGTACAGTATCTAAAATTGAGGAGGGCGCACCCGGTTCGCTTTCCTTTCTTGCCAATCCTAAATACACCGATTACATTTATACCACTAAGGCAAGTGCCGTTATAGTAGGTAAAGACTTTAAGCCACAGCAGCCGCTCAACACCACGCTTATCCGTGTGGACGATGCCTACCAGAGTTTTGCCAAACTGCTGGAATATTATAATAAGCTGAATAAAGACAAGAAAGGCAGGGAAGAACAAAGCTATGTTTCACCTTCTGCTAAAATAGGAAACAATACCTACATAGGAGCTTTTGTGTATGTAGGCGAAAACGCTGTGATTGGCGACAATACCAAATTATACCCCGGAACGTATATTGGTGATGATGTAAAAGTGGGAGCCAACACCACCCTTTTTCAGGGCGTAAAAATTTATCATGGCTGTGTTATCGGAAACGATTGTACCCTGCATGCAGGCGTAGTAATCGGTGGCGATGGATTCGGCTTTGCACCTAATGCAGAAAATAACTATTCAAAAGTTCCGCAAATCGGGAATGTAGTAATTGAAGACCGTGTGGAAATTGGTGCGAATACCACCATTGACCGCGCAACGCTGGGTTCAACCATCATCCGCAAAGGCGTGAAGTTGGATAACCTGATTCAAATTGCCCATAATGTGGAAATAGGGGAGAACACCGTAATTGCAGCGCAAACAGGTGTTGCGGGTTCAACCAAAATAGGCAAGAACTGCATGATTGGCGGACAGGTAGGCATTATCGGACATATTACCATTGGCGATAAAGTGATGATTGCAGCCCAATCAGGCATTGGAAGTAACTTAAAAGACGGAGAGATTGTACAAGGCTCGCCTGCATTTGGAGTAGGAGAATACAAACGTTCCTATGTGGTATTTCGCAAACTGCCCGAATTAAATGCTAAAATTGCAGAGTTGGAGAAGAAACTGAAGGAATTAAAACAAGCAACTGAATGAGTGATTTTCAGAAAACAATAAAACAGGCTGTAACGCTTACGGGTGTTGGTTTGCACACAGGCAAGGAAACACATCTTACCTTTAAACCTGCACCTGTTGACCACGGCTTTAAGTTCCAGCGTATTGACCTGGAAGGAAAGCCCATTGTTACGGTTGATTGTGACAATGTGATTGATGTTTCGCGCGGAACTACCATTTCTGAAAACGGTGCTTCCGTTGCCACTATTGAACATACGCTTGCCGCATTAGTGGGAATGGATTTGGATAATGTGCTGATGGAATTGGACGGACCTGAACTTCCTATTATGGATGGCAGTTCCAAACCGTTTATGGATGCTTTGAAAAAAGCAGGTGTTCAGGAGCAGGATAAAGCCCGCGTTTATTTTGAACTGGAAGATAAATTAGAGTACCGTGATGATGAACGTAATGTTGAAATATTTGCCATTCCTGCTCCTGATTACCGTGTTACGGTTATGATTGATTACAATTCACCCGTTCTGGGAAGTCAGCATTTTACATTAGAGAAGCTTGCTGATTTCGGAAAGGAAATTGCTTCAAGCCGCACCTTTTGTTTCTTACATGAACTGGAATACCTCCACAAAAACAACCTGATTAAAGGGGGCGATATGAGCAATGCCATAGTGGTAGTTGACAAACCCGTTTCTCAGGAAGAGTTGAACAGCCTTGCCTCCTTATTTAACAAACCAACAGTTGAAGTGGCAAAAGAAGGAATTTTGAATAATGTTGAATTGCATTATCACAATGAACCTGCTCGTCATAAGCTATTAGATGTTATTGGCGATTTGGCTTTGCTGGGTATACGTTTGAAAGCACACGTTTTTGCAACCCGTCCCGGACATGCTGCCAATGTTGAGTTTGCCAAGAAACTGAAAAAGCTATTAAAGAAATCACGTTCAGGAAAAAACGCACCTAAATACAACCCCAATACTCCTCCGCTTTTTGATATTGAGGCGATACAAAAAATACTTCCACATCGTCAGCCGTTTTTGCTGGTAGATAAAATCATAGAGATGAGTGAAACGCATGTGGTAGGCGTTAAGAACGTAACCATGAACGAGGAGTTTTTTAACGGACATTTTCCGGGAAGCCCAGTTATGCCGGGAGTTTTACAAATTGAAGCTATGGCACAGACAGGCGGTATTCTGGTTCTTAACACCGTTCCCGATCCTGAAAATTACCTCACCTATTTTATGAAAATAGATCAGGTTCGTTTCAGAAGTAAAGTGGTTCCGGGCGATACACTTATTTTTAAATTAGAATTACTTTCGCCCATCCGCAGGGGAATAGCACAGATGCGTGGCTATGCCTTTGTTGGTGAAAATATTGTTATGGAAGCCGAACTGATGGCACAAATCGTTAAAAAAGCATAAGCATGATAGATTCATTATCCTCAGTTCATCCGAAATCCCATCTGGGGAAATTTGTTTCCGTAGGACCTTTCAGCGTTATTGAAAACGATGTGGTAATTGGTGATGGAACATGGATTGGCTCCAATGTAAACATTATGAGCGGTGCGCGCATCGGAAAAAACTGCCGCATATTTCCGGGTGCTGTTATCTCTGCCATTCCTCAGGATTTGAAATACGAAGGCGAGGAAACTCAAGCTATTATTGGGGACAATACTACTATTCGTGAATGTGTTACCATTAATAAAGGAACAAAAGCAAGAGGTGCAACCGAAATCGGAAGCAATTGTTTACTTATGGCTTACACACACATAGCTCACGATTGTGTAGTAGGCAATCATTGCATTCTTGCCAATGCTTCAACATTAGCCGGACACATTAATATTGGTGATTATGCCATTCTTGGCGGCCTTACTGCTGTTCACCAGTTTGTAAACATAGGACGACATGCCATGCTTTCCGGTGGTTCATTGGTAGGTAAAGATGTACCGCCTTATACCAAAGCTGCCCGCAGACCACTTTCTTATGCAGGTGTGAATTCTATTGGACTACGCAGAAGAGGGTATGATAACAAAACCATCAGCCACATTCAGGATATTTACCGCATACTTTATTTAGGAAAAAACAACACTGCTCAGGCTCTTGAAATTATAGAAGCCGAAATTCCTGTAACAGATGAGCGTGATGAAATTATTTCGTTCATCAACAACTCGCAGCGTGGTATTATGAAAAAGTACTCCCGCAACGGAAGAGAGTAGGGGATAACAGTTAGTATCTTTGGCAATCTCGTCATGCTGAATTTATTTCAGCATCTTTAATAAATATAAAGAAATGAAAAACATATTCTCTCTTTTCTATTTTTTCCTTTGCGCCCTTTGTGCAACAGCTCAAATCCCTGCAACAGAAATTTATCTGCTCGATATTGACAACCACGGTTCGCACTCACACATGGGAAAAGCAAAAAATATCAGCAACAGCAAGGGCTACGACAGTCAGCCCTGCTTTTCAAAAGAAGGCAATTCCATTTTATTCACTTCTATACGTAACGGAACACAAGCTGATGTTTATCAATATCAGGTCGTAAATGATCAGGTAGTACAACTTACCACTACTCCAGAAAGCGAGTATTCGCCCACCTTTATGGATGATGGCATTCATTTCTCTACCGTGCGTGTGGAGAAAGATTCAGCCCAGCGTTTATGGCAGTTTAGTTTAGCAGGCAAAGAAAAGCCAACACGCATTTTAGATAAAGTAGTTGATTCTGTTGGCTACCATTGCTGGTATGCAAAAGAAAAACTAGCCTTGTTTATTCTTACCGAACCGGTAAGTTTACAATTAGCCGAAGTTGGAAAATGGCAAACCCATTTTGAGGCTGAAAAAGTTGGCCGTTGTATGATAAAAGCGCCTGATGAAAAAGCATTTTATTTTGTGGATAAAAGTGATACAATGCAATATTATATCTGCAAATACAGTAAAGGCGGATTACAAGTAGATAACGGAGCATTACAGTTTGGTAATAACCAAACAATAGAAAAATTATTTCCAACAATCCCCGGAAGTGAAGACTTTTGTATCACACCTGAAGGCAATTTTATTATGGCAGGAGGAAGCTCTATCTTTTTAATGAATCCCTCAACAAAGAAATGGACAGAATTAGCCGATTTGAAAAGCGAAGGTATTACAGGAATTACACGCGTAGCAATCAGTCCTGATGGAAAAAGACTGGCACTTGTGGCAAAAGAAACTGAATAAAAAAAAACCCGCATTTTTGCGGGGCTTTTTTGTTATATAAATCAACTATCGCTTTATCATCAACTTCCGATGTAGCGTACCAGTATCGGTTTCAATCACCACAGAGTAAACTCCCTCGGCTAAACCGCGAGGTATATCAGCAGCATTATTTTTTACAGGGCTTTCAAAAACCTGTTGTCCTAATGAGTTGAACAGTGTTATTTTTTCTGCAGCAGCAGATCCTTTAAACTGAAGCTTATCATCAGCCGGATTGGGTGACATAACAAGGCTTCCGGCATTTTCTTCTTCAATACCTACCGTACCGGGAATAATTACATCCGTGCAAAAGGTATCTTGACAAAAAGTAAGTCCGTCAGATGAAGTTGACGAAAGATAAAGACAAACAAAATATATGCCCGGACCGGGATAGAGGTGTGAAGGATTTTGAAGTGTAGAAGTATTAAGTAGTCCTGACGGAGGATCACCGAAATCCCAGCTATAAGCTGGTATGCCGAAGAAGTTAATTGTTGAGAGGTCGGTGAAGTTAACCGTGTTTCCTGAAACGGAGTAACTAAAGAAAGCATCTAAAGTGTCACACGGATCAGCAGGGGTAATATTACAAGAACGTGTGGTAAGGCAGATATTATCTATACGTATATCAGTACCTACATTGCCGGTGGTTTTATTAATAATAACAATGCTTGTAAAATTTCCGGTGGCTGTAAAAGTTGGAATACAGGTATTGGTTGCCGGAATTGAACCGGTAGAGTTTATAACATCAAGGATTTGAGCCTGACTGGCAGTAAAAGAACCGCTTAACAGCATACCCGGGGTAATGCCCGGAGTAATGGCAGCAATCAAAAGTTTTGAATTAAACAATGCTCCTGAAAAAGGAAATTCATAACAATAGCACAAATCATAACAGTTATTCAATGTTAGAGCTACTGTTTGTTCTAATCCCGAAGTACCTCCATTGGTGGCAGGCAGGGCTGCAAAAGTAGAAAGACACCCGCTGGTAGCCGTCAAAACTACGGTAGTTCCGGGAGAGCCGTATTGGGTCCAACTGGTAAGTGAGGAACTGAAATCATCATTGAGCAAGAGACCTGCTGTGCAGGTGCTCTGTGCCTGACTTTGAGTAACAAGTACTAAAAGCAGAAAGGGAAGTAGTAGTTTTTTCATTGGTTTTTGGTTTTGGTTAGTAATTGATTTTGGTTAAAAAAAGCAGGTGATGAGGTTACTCAAACTTCACCACCCGTTTGTGATAAATATGTTCTCCGTTGCTGAATAAAACAACGTATTCACCTTTACTCAGGTTTAGTTTTTGTCCGTCCACATCAATAAAGTGTTTTCCGCTTACCTGATTTCCTGTAAAAAGTGTTTGAATTTGCTTTCCGGTTATGTCGGCAAGCTCAATAGTCACATTCTTATTTTCCGAAAGTTCATACTCAATACGTGCGCTGCTGCTGAAAGGATTAGGATACACATTTACGTTCATTACTGGCGATATGCTTTCTTCCACTGACAGAGGCAGGTCTTGTTTGATAATGGTAAAATGATCACCAATTGTTCCGTCAACTCTCAGGTGTTTTCCATCAAGGCGGTTTGAATCTATATCAACAACAAATGATCCAAAGCAACCGTTACAAGCCTCGCCAAAAGGCATTGCCGGATGGTCTAACGGTGAACCCTCATCAACACTACCTGCATTTCCGCTTACAACATACACTGTTCCTTTATTAGGATCAGTGGTCATTCTGTATTTGTAGTAGGCCTGACCTTCATCAAAATTACCATTGCCCCCGTTTACTATGTTTGCACTGCTGAAAGTACTTGAAAGCCCGGTGTGACCTTCAATCAGTTTAGAGCGTTCATAAACGTGGCTGTGTCCGCATACCACCAAATCAACTCCATATTCTTCAAGAATAGGAGTAAAATTATCGCGCATGGCAATGATGTAAAATTCCCAAAAATCATCTGTATCGTGCGAACCTTTGGAATATGGACACTGATGCCAGTAAACAATTGTCCATTCTTTTGTGTTTGCAGCCAGATCCTGACGCAACCACTGCACCATAGGTAGATTTTCAATGTCTCCTGAAAAAGCTCCCGTGTAATCATAAGCCGGAGTTGTAGAGCCTAATTCAGAATTTAGTGATACGAAATGCACGTTGCTGTAATCATAAGAATAATATAATTCTGTTCCTGATGCTACACCACCGGCTTCACCATTTTTAGGAACATCAATAATATCAAAGTACGCTCCTGTATGAAGCTGCGGGTCAATGGAACCGGGTGGTGGCGAAATGCTGCCGTAATCATGGTTTCCGGGGCAAGGCATAAAAGGCATGTACGTAAACAATCTGTTGTAACCAAAAGTATCTTCAAAAACTTTGTCCTGGAATTCCTGATCTGTTCCGTCATCATAAGCATTGTCGCCCGCCCACAACCATACATCATTGTGACCTGAACCAAGGTAATCTAAATATGAATCCCGGACATCCGCCTGCGCCTGACTTGCTTTTCCGAAATCACCTATTGACCAAATACGAACGGGTTGCACAACACCAGGTGCGGGTGAAGTTTTAAAACGATAGTTCACTCCCGGACCTTCTAAAACCTGAGTACTAGTTCCTATAGAATAATAGTATTGTGTAAAAGGATCTAAACCGCTTATTTTAACGGTATGCTCAGTTGTTGAAGTTGCTGAATCAACTGCAGATGTAAGTGAGCCTTGTGATGTTCCATAATTAACCCGACTGTCGCTTGCTGCATCGGTTCGCCATTTGATTACCATACTGGTTGAAGTAGGATTTTGCAGATAAGGTCCGCGCAACACATCAGGTGTTTGTGCCGTTAGAGTAATTGCAAAAAAAGCAAAAACTAATAAGGAGTAAAATTGTTTCATGTATATTAATTAAAATTATTGGCTAAAATTAGAAATAAAACTGTTGCATTTCCAAAATGCTGTTATTGCTAAAATGCTTCGCATGAAATTGATTATGAAAGAACACGTAGGTGTAAAACACTCAGAATTTAATAAATTTGCATCTTGATTTCAATGAAGAATTTCTATTCTCTCTTTATACTATTCTCTGTATTTCTTGCCTCGTGCAGTGTTGACGAATTTTCGCCCTGCGATGATGCACCCGGAATGGAAGGTATGCTGTGCAAGGAATTTCGGTTTGAAAACAGCGCATCCATCGGTTACCTTGCCTACTATTACAACAGTGAAAAACAACTTACCCGAAAAGAATATAAAGCCAATTCAGGTGAACTGAAAAAATACGACACCTTCACTTACGATAACGGTAATATCTCCGTTGAGCGTTCTTTTGATGCAGAAGGAAAACTACTGGAAGAAAAAGAATATCAGTACGATGCGCTTTTAAATCTGAGCAATGTTTATCACATTGAAAATGGGGTAGAGGTTGCCTATAAACAATTTGAATACAGCGATACACTGTTACAAAAAGAATCATCTTTCAACCACAGCCAGTTAGAGAACTACACCGTTTATCAATACTATAACGGTGAAACCAATCTTTACCGCAAATCGGTTTACTCGGCATCAAACGAGTTGTTGAACTACACCAATATTGAATACTTTGTTAATAATTTCGAACGCCATAATCATTATACCGGCAACCATTCTTTTACCGGCTACGATGTTTTTGTGTTTGATGCAAATGAAAACATTACCCGTTTGTCAGTTTACGATTTTAGCGGAAAACTTTTGAGCTACATAGAATACAGCTATAACACCAGCGGACAATTGGATGTTACCAACGAATACGATGAAGAAGGCAAGTTGCGCAAAAACAATCAATACATCTATCATAACTAAACCATGAGCGAAACAAAGAAAACTACGGGCATTATTTCAAAAATCATGCATGTACATGAGTTTCACGAAGTATTTCAGATTGGTAATGCCACCGAAATTGGAATACCTGAAGAGCGTGATTACATGTTGCGCTACAACCTTATAAAAGAAGAAACCGATGAATACCTTGATGCCTGTCGCAAGGGTGATATTCATGAAATTGCCGATGCACTTGGCGACCAGCTTTACATCATTTTTGGAACGATTTTAAAACACGGACTGCAACATAAAATTGATGAAGTGTTTGACGAAATTCATCGCAGCAACATGAGCAAGCTGGACGAAAACGGCCAGCCCATTTTTCGTGAAGACGGCAAGATTTTAAAAAGCAATCTTTATTTCAGACCAAATATTAAGGATGTTTTGGAACGTTTATAAAGCATACTAAACAACCAACCTTAAATTATATTTATGAAAGCCGTAACCATTAAACGTGTAGCCGCAATTGTTTTATCACTTGGACTTATTGCCATATTATTTGCCTCCTGCACTCGCATTGATGCTGGGCATGTTGGTATTAAGGTAAATCTTTACGGAACAGGTAAAGGCGTTCAGGATGTTACAGAAGTTACAGGCTGGGTTTTCTTTAACCCTATTACAACGGCTATTTATGAGTTCCCCACTTTTATTCAGCACAAAGAATATTCGGGCGAAAACTCGTTTGTTGTAAACAGCCGAGACGGATCAGAATTTAAAGTTTCACCTATCATTAACTACAATGTGAAGAGTGAAGAAGTGCCTGAAATTTTTGTAAAGTACAGAAGAAATCTTTCTGAAATTGAAGACGGTTTTTTAAAGACTGCAGTTTATGATGCCTTTCGTATGGTAGCCAATTCCTATACTGCCGATAGCCTTATCAGCAGCAGAGAAATGTTTGAAATTAAAATTAAAAAAGTACTTACTGAACAAATGGATAAAGATGGTTTTGTTATCCAGCAGTTTACCAGTAACCTTTCTTATCCAGAAACATTTAAAGCAAGTATTGAAGCAAAAAATGCAGCGGTACAAAAAGCATTGCAAGCCGATAACGAAGTAAAAACAGCAGAGGCTCAGGCAAAAATAAAAGTGGCGCAAACACAAGGCCAGGCAGATGCATTAAAAATACAGGCAGATGCGGATGCCTATGCAAACAAAGTAAGGCAAGCATCTTTAACACCACTGCTAGTTCAGCAACAGTTTATTGATAAATGGGACGGTAAACTTCCTGTTTATGGAAATGTTCCCCAGCTTTTTAAAGATATTACAAAATAATTTCAGCCTACAATCGGAATTCTTCCTTTTGCAAGTTTGTTCATTTCTTCCTGCATCATGATGATGATTTCAAGATTTATTTTCTGAACAATATCCGGATTCTCTGCATCTTCAGGTGTATATTCATCAACAGAGTAGGGTGGGAGTATGCTGATGGTAATCTGTGAGGGAAGGGGCAACGAAAAATAAGGAAAATGCCCTACGTGCCATCCACCCGGAAACGACCAGTATACAGGCCATGTGTGTAATTTTAAAAACTTTTTTAATCCGGTAGCTTCTGCAATTTTATCGCCTGCCGAAAGCACAAAAACAGTTTCAGCGCCACCAATACCAACAACGGGAACAATGGGCACCTGCGCTTTTAATGCAAGTTTTACATAGCCGGTGTGTTCAAAAAAATCAATATTGTTCCGTTCTGAAAATGGCTTTGAATTATCGCGGTCGCTGCCAGGATAAACCGTAGCTGCAAAACCGGATTGCAATGCATGTAGGGCCTTTTCAGGATTAGCTTCTATTAATCCGAAATCCGAGAGCGGCAGTTTAATCATCTTGCCGAGTTTGTGTGCAAGGTTATGAATCAACGTAATCATGTGCACGTTATTATCCATGCTGTGATACTTTGTTATCCATAATAACGACTCGGGCATAAAATGCATACCCGAATGATTTCCCACACCCAGAAAAGGTTTTTGCGGTATATTTTCAAGACCAAGAAATTTTGCACGGTGATACTTTTCAAGCACAGGCAGGTAAAGCCTCGCAGCGTTGCTTACAATTTTAGGATTAAAGCTATATTCAATCTCTTCTGACATGGTGGGGCAAATCTATTGTTTTAGCCACTAATTTCACGAATTAACACTAATTAAATCTGTGACAATCTGTGGTATCTGTGGTAAAACTATCTTTCAGTCGAAAAACTTAATGTTGGCTTTACAATTATTTATACTTTAAACCCCGAATAATACAATTGAGCATGAAGAAAAAAGTGTCTGCAAAAGTAAATCCGGCTGATCCTAATGAGTTAGGCGATAATACAGTTCCATCAACGCGCTATTTTAAAGAGAAGATTAAGTTTGATGAAGCTGTAGCGCTTGATTTTATTGAATACGCAAACAAAGCAACAGAAAAAAAGGAACCTTTTCTGGTAGGACTTTCGCACGGCAAATCGCCTGCAGGTGTTTATAAATATTTGCTGGAACATTACCGCGACCTGTGGCATCCCGAACTGATACGCTATACGTTTGTAAACTCAAAACTTAAATCACAACGCTCGGTTGCCGGTGTTACCGATGCAACAGAGTTTCTGAAGCAACTTCTGCGCACCGAGCTCATAAAAAAAGATCAGATAATAGGAAGGAACCTTGACAGAGAAAACATTGAAGCCTATACTAAAGGTCTGAACGAACACCTGACAAAGCACTTAACTAAGAACAAAAAGAACGGACTTGACTTTGTTTTTCTTGCCTGTAATCCTGCGGGACAGGTTGCCGGAATAACACGTAATTCAACTGCATTTAGTTCAAACGAAAGTGCAGTAGTAGTAGAGGATGAAAAAAATGAAAAGGAAATAACCTTTACTCCTCAGTTTCTAAAAAAGTCTGAACGTATTGCGTTTCTTGCAACCAAGGCAGATAAGAGGCGTCCGCTTGCATGGCTTTACTACCGCTGGGCAAAACAAAGTGAAAGTCCCGGCTTTTTGCGTTACATGGATAATGTGCCCGAGCGCATGACTGTTTATATTGACGACAATGCATTGACCTGGCCACAGGTTGAAGTTACCCGCCTTACCCGCTACGGACCAAGCACAATAAGAGTTGATATGGCAAAACCGTATGACGAAAGCGCAAAGAAAAAACTGCCTGTTATTCTTTTTATTCACGGCTTTATGGGTCTCAATACGTTTGACGGCTTGCTGGCTGCCATACCTTCGCGCAAATACATTGCAACTGCCATGCACTACGGCACTATACCCAATGATTTGCCGCCTGTGCAGTACTCGCAGTTTGTGGTGTATAACATTGATGCCGTGGTAAGTCATTTTGGTTCAAAAGGACATCCGGTTTACATCTTTGACCATTCAATGGCTAACATCTATTTCCTGATGATGGACCGCGCGATTGATAAACTGGAAGGCATAAAAAATTACCTGTGCGGACGAATTGGTGCTAACCCGTTTTTCGGAAGTGAAGCAAAACACGCACTGCTCGGGTTTCTGGACGATGTTATATTACCATCAAAACTGGGTGTTGCCGAGCGTGCCATGTTTGCCGCTGCCCGCGCGATTATTCCGTGGGACAGCAGACGCAGTGTGCGCAGAAGAGGAATCAACCTTACCGAGTGGCTGATTGGCGTTAATTCCAGCATGCGCGAAAACATCTGGAAGTCAACCAAAGCAAGGATATTGTACCTGATGACTAATCTTGATTCGTTGCCGCATTTGAACCGCATACCTATTGAGCAGGCGCTGAACCGCCTGCCCGCAAAGGTGTTTGCTATTCAGATACATTCAGGACTGGAAGCTTCTAAAACTTTTGATGAGGAGGTGAGATTGTTGAATATGCCTGCCTACAACATCCCCGTTCTTATTTTAAAAAGCGAGCGAGATGGTGTGGCTAAATATGTTCACGGAATTTATGAAGGCAGCGAACTGACCGAAGTAATTGATATTACCACTAAGGAAGAAACAGATTTATTCCGCGAGCATTTGTATCACATGATTCATCCGCAGAATACTACTAAAATAATTGAGGCTTTTATACTGAAAGCTGAGCAGGCAAGGCAGGAGAAAAAGGCAAGTAGCAAAGTAGCTAATTAGGGAAATAGTTAAATAGCATACCGTCATTGCGAGGGTTTTTCACCCGAA
>CAMBRL010000091.1 GCA_945870105.1 Chitinophaga pinensis | reverse complement strand
TTTCTTTCACTTTCCTTTATTTTCATTTTGGTTGCAAGTTCAGTTGCACAAACCCAGCCTGCAGAGGAACGCTATTCGCGGCTAGATTACATTAGTATGTATCGCGGGGCTGCGGTGAAGGAAATGTTGATCAGCGGAGTACCGGCAAGCATCACGCTTTCTCAGGGGATTTTAGAATCAGGTGATGGCAATAGCACACTTGCTACTAAAGCCAAAAACCACTTTGGAATAAAATGTCACGCTGAATGGACGGGTGAAACTTTTCACATGGATGATGATGCGAAAGGTGAATGTTTCCGTGTTTACAAATCTGTTTTTGATTCGTATGATGACCACTCTCAGTTTTTAAAAACACGCATTCGTTATGCTGGTCTTTTTCAATTAGAGAAGACAGATTATAAAGGTTGGGCAAAAGGTTTAAAAGATGCCGGTTATGCCACTAATCCAAAATACCCTGAATTGCTGATTAAAATAATTGAGGAAAATCAATTGCATCAATACGACATGTTGACCGAAGTTCCCAAAGATTTTGAAAAGGCTTTTGTAAAACAAGGCACAACAAAAACGGATGCAACGACAGTTGCATCTGTCGGAAAAATATTGCATCATAACCGCATAAAATATATTACCGTGCAACCGGGCGATACTTATTTCTCCATCTGCAAAAAATACGAAATGATGCTGTGGCAGATTTACAAATACAACGATTTGAATAAAGATGAAGCATTAAACCCGGGACAAAAAATTTACCTGCAACCCAAACGTTACAAAGGCGATGAAGAATTTCACATAGTTAAACAAGGTGAAACCATGCGCGATATTTCACAACAGCATGGAATACGATTAAAAATGCTTTACAAGAAAAACAACATGGTTTCTGCTACACAGCCAAACGTTGGCGAAACGCTAAATCTTAAAAAGAAGAAGAAGTAAAACGTCACTCCGAACTTGTTTCGGAGTCATTTTAGATGCTGAAACAAGTTCAGCATGAAGAGGTTACTATTTAATATATCCCAACCCTTCCAAAGCACTTGCATCTGAAGGCGAAGACCACAAAACTTTTTGAAAAAGAATTTTTGCTTCGCGTGTTTTTCCGAGTTTGAAATTTGACCACGCCAACATCAATAATGAGTTATAATCAAACGGATAAAGGTTTACCACTTTCTCAAAATTGGTGAAGGCTTTCATGTAATCTTCCGCACCATAATAAATCAAGCCGAGGCGATATAAAGCGGTTGTATTATTGGCATCAATTTTCAGAATATCAAGATATTGTTTTTTCACTTGCTCCCAGTTGCCAAGTGCGGCAGCGGGATAGATATAGCCAAATTTTGCTTCAACGGAATATGGTTTCAAATTCATTGCAGTCTGGTAATACGTTTGCGATTCAGTGAACAAACCACCCATGTAATGCAACCAACCTAAACGTAGGTTTATTTCATAATTATCGGCTGCATAAACTTCTTTTATGTTCTGAATTGCTTTGGTGTATTCAGCTGCGGTTTCATTGGTGTAACTGTTTTTAAAAGCTAAAGAAATTTTGTCGTTGTCTTGTGCAAATGCTGCTGTTACACTGAAAATAAAAATTGCGAAAAATGATTTCTGTCTGTTCATAGTTTGATTTTTAGTCCGAAAATTATTGAGTTAAAAGTATAAGGAACATTGGTACTGTTTTCGTTTTTGTCTTCATGCTGATAAAATCCATAAAGAGAAACCGATTTTGAGACAGGCGAAGTTAATAATATTGAATATCGGTAGTTGTTCGGGTCAACACTATTGTTTGCAGGAAAAGCTGCTTCGGGTTGTAATTGCACCTGTTCATTTCCGTAAGCAAATTCGCCTGCGAGCCATAGAAATTTCATCAATTTTACATTCACAGTTTCTTTGATAATAGTTTGGTATGCGGACATTTTTCGCGTATGATAAACTACTGTTGTAGTCGCGCTGAATGCATTGCTTCCAAATGGATACAGCGTTGCGTATCCACCAAACTGACCAGTTCTTATAGAATCGAAATTATTGTAACTCGCCATTACACCCAAATCAAAAATTCTGAAACTGCGCTGCAACACTAATGAAAATGCCTGTTCATTTGTTTTGATTGACTTCAATGGAGGTTTAGGCGATCCGGGCTGAGGTTGAGTTTGCCCGGCAATATTTATCCAAAAGAAATGTGCTGAAGGGCAAACCTTCCAATTAACGCCCAATTGAATCCAAGCACCAAGATAATAACTATATTGTTTAATGTCCAGCGAATGTTTTATCTGTCCTAAATAAGAGAAGGCATGATAAAAAGTAAAGCGTCTTCCAACACTGTGTCGCAATCCTAAATTGAAGTAGGATATATTTCCAATCGAATCACTTTTGTTGCTGATTTTTGCACCTCCTTCCAAATAAACAAATCCCATTATGTTGTATCCAAGCGTATCTGTTTCTTTTCTTATGCTTTCTGATTTTCCGCTCAGGTAACGCGAAGCTGTTGTGTTGCCTGAATTCAGCAAACTATAATACAAACTACTTTTTGCATAACTGTCGGATGAATTGTATTTCAATGCTTTTTGAAAAGTGAATGCAGCGCTGCGGTATTTTTTCTTCGCATACAAAGCTGCGCCAAGTCGCGCTTGTAAATAGTAATAATCTATTCCGGCTTTATTTGCCTCATGCACATAATCAATGAGCGAATCCCAATTTTGTTCGGTGTATAGCTCATAGCTGTGTTTGTCAACTTCGGTGAAAGTGAGTTGGGTTTGAGCTTGTGAGTTGGTGGAAAAAAGAATCACCGCAAAGGCGCAAAGGCGCAAAGATTTTATAGTATAGAGATACTGAAACAATCCCGAAAGCTTTCGGGACGGAATGACGAACATTAGACACATACCGCTTCCCTTTTCTTTCCTTTCTCGGTAATGGTGAATAATGAAATTTTATTTACGCTCAGCGTCAATTCAAACTCAATTTTCCTATTCTCCATTCCGTATGCTGAGACTTCGGCAACTGAACTTAGTTTAATCTGCTGCGGATGATTTATATCATCAACAGAAACAAAGCGTGAAACATATTTCGTCTTTAGAAAAATGTAAAAAGGTGCAATAAAATCCTGAAAGAATTTTGCCGGACCTGAATAGAAACCTTCTACCGGAAGCAAGTCATTCACTTCTAAATTCTGGTAATAACCGAGTAGAATTTTATGTGCTCCAAGGTAAAAATAATAGAGCAAAGATTTTTTATCGCCATAAAATTCGGTGAAGTAATGTAGCGTGTCGTTATTTACGAAGTAGGCTACAGAATTGGTCTTTCGGCAATAGATGTAGGCTTGGTTATAGGCATTAGTGAAAATTTCCCATTCAAAAATTTGCCCTTCAAAATTCCATGAAATACTTTTTCCCGGAATAAAATAAAATGCGTCTTTCAGCAGCTTTGTGCCGGCAACACGCGAAATTGTTTCTCCTTCTTTAGGATAATCAAAAGAGTGAAAATCATAACCATCATTCTTTTTACTAACGTAATAGCTGATTGGATATTTAATGGTTTTTGAAGCAACAAAAGGTGTAACCTGCAATTGAAAATGAATATGTGGTTCGGGTGAACGGCCACTGTTTCCGCAGGTTGCAAGCACATCACCTTTATACACATAATCGCCTTCCTTTACTTTAAAACTTCCTTTTTTTATGTGATTCAGTTTGCTGTAAAGGTCTTCACCATGTTTAATAATAATAGTGTTTCCCCAATTATGCTCAAGGTCAACTCCACCGATAGTATTGTCATCAATAGTATCTTCAATCTTGATTACATAACCTGCCTGTGGTGATAAAACAGGTAGATTATAACAGTAAAAATCGGTGGCATTTGTTCCAGGAGAACGCCATGTTTTATCCTGTTCATCAGTCACCACAAAATCCCATGCTTCTTTCCAATCGCCTTTGTGGGTAATATTTCCACTATGTCCCTGAGAGACTTTCCATTCACCAAAAAACGGAAGATGAATGTGATAATACGTTTGATTGTAATAGCGTTCTTTTCGATATAAAAAACTGTAAAGATTTTTTTCCGGAGAAAAAAATTGTTCCTGCACAAGGTATGGTCCGTAGTTTACATAACGCAATTGCAACACATACAAAACTAACATCACAATTATGTTAAAGGGCAATGAATACGTTGGTAACTGATACATTCCTAAAACATATGCACAAGCGCCAATCAACAATGCAATCAATGGAATGGAAAGTAATACCGCCAGAAAAGAACGCGGTGAAGGAATAAGAAAAAAACCACCCAGTGCAATGGCGGAAAGAATAAAATTAAAGCCGATATAACTGTATTGCAGCTGTGTAAAATCTGCTCCGGTAATTTTGTAATAAGTATAGCCAATTGCAAAACCAACAATGGAAAGCACCAACGAAATCCGTGAAAAAATCAGCATCCCAGCAAAAATCAAAACACCTGCAATCAGGTTGTATTGGAAAAAAATTGCTCCCAATGATTTCAGGTAAACATCCATGTATTGCGGAATTGGCGGATCGTTCAGGAAGTTGTAAAACCCCACAAGATTTTCACCACCAAGAAACCAGAGTTCATTAATGGTATAAATTCCGCGCTCACTTAATTCAAGTGAAGAATATGTTCGTGTAGTAAGTAACACCGTCCAGATGCAAATGAGAAAAGGAAAACTCATGAAAGGAACGCCATACTTTGATGCCCATGCAAGAAAAGCTGCTGTCAATAGTAAACTAAACAGCGAAGCCATGCATAAAATCAAAATTGATTCAGCGCTGAGTTTGAAGTAAACTCCTAACACCATTCCTATCATGGCTGAATTAAAACCATACACTCCGTTGCGGATATTATCAGGACTTAAGCCGATGTAATAGGCAAACAAGTTGCTGACTACTACCGCTACAATTCCACCCAGACCTGCATACGGATCGATGAAAGAAGTGAGAATTAACAGCAGCGCAAACCACTTATTATTGCTGAAAAATATCTGCGAATAACTGTTGATTACACCGGAGAAAAAAAGCTCTAAGGATTTGCGCAGGGTCATTAATCGCAAACCTAACAATTACAACTTAAACTCTTTCAGGTAGATCGGCATTTCTTCGCTGGCATCAATATTTGAAAGTGTTTCGCGTTTGCGGATAAGGTGTGCCTTGCCTTGCAGGTCAACCATTACTACCGCAGGTCGCAGCGAAATAAATTGCATCCATTGTGTCATGTTGTAAGCACCAACTGTATGCACTACTACATGGTCGCCTTTTTTCATTGGCGGCAATGTTACATTTTCGCGCACCACATCAATGTTCATGCACAGCGGTCCATACATCACCGAGTTTTCGGTGTAATGACTGAATTCCTGTGCGGGAGTTATTTTATGGTCGTACCAAAATGCAGTGAATAAAATGTTGACTCCAAAATCCATGATGGTTGCCTTTCTTCCATCCGACAAACGTTTGTTGGAAATAACCGTTCCGAGCAGATAACCCGCTTCATCAATCAAGGCTCTTCCGGTTTCTAAATACAATGTTGGCAATTCTTCTTCCAGGAAACCTGCGTTTAATATTGACGTGGTAATTGCTTCTGCATAATCATCAATCGGTGGTGTAGTATCTGTTCCGGAAAGGAAAGAACCTTTCAAGGTGTTCTTAGATGCGAAACCTCCGCCCATATCTAAATATTGAATAGTCTTTCCGTATTTCTTGCGAATGGCTAATGCAAGTTCAGAGAGTTTTGCTGCTGCCACTCCGTAGGCACTTGGTGCCAGCATAAATGTTCCGATGTGGCAGTGAAGTCCTACCAAATCCATTTTGTCTGTAAGAACAATTTTGTTGATGGCATCCCATGCCTGACCATTCTCATAATTGAAACCAAAGCGATCCCACATTGGGTAAATGCCAGTATCCATATTTACGCGGATGGCAACTTTCGGGCGCTTTTTTATTTCATTGGTTAATTCAATGATGGTATATAATTCATCAAGATGGTCGATGTGAATGAGGGAACTGTTTTCAATTGCCAATTTTAATTCTTCAACAGTTTTATCGGGACCGTTGAAAATGATTTTGTTACCGGGCACACCGCTTTTCAGGGCTTTGTTGTATTCAAATCCTGAAACTACTTCTGACCATGAACCCAGCTGATGATAAACATTGCACACCGCAGCGATGTAATTGGTTTTGTAGCTCCACGCAAACTGCACTTTCGGGTAACGGGTTTTAAATGCGCGGTTGGCATCATTGTATTTATCGCGGATGGTTTTTTCGGAGATTACGAATAATGGCGAACCGAATTCTTTCATCAGGTCTTCCACTTTTGCTCCGTCAATTTCGGTGTGGGGACGGTATTCGGTGCGTGTTCCGAATTTATTCATTGTTCCTGTGTTCAACTTTTGAATCAAAGGACGCTCATATTGTAATTTTGCCATAAAGTCTTTCTTTTTATAAGGTTATAATTCTCCCAACGTTGATATTTTTTCAAATTCATCCAGCCCCACAATCATGTCCCATGAGTAGCGGATAAACATTTTGCCTACATCGTATTTGGTCATGGGTTTGACTGAGTCACCGAGCGCAAGTTTAACGTATGCCTCGGGTTGATTTTGTCCGCAACCAACGGTGAGGTAAACCCAGGCCGGAAAACGGGGATTGATTTCAAGCAAGTAATACTCGTCATCACTGGTTTTTATGTATTCCAGCTCCAGACCTCCGCGCCATTTGGTTGCCGCTAAAAGTTTTTTAGTTTCTTCCAATAATTTTTCATCGTCCAGTGCAATTCCTGCCCATGCTTTTCCTTTGTCGGTGATGTATTGCTTGCGCATGGGAACGGCACCGATGGTGTTTCCTTCTCCGTCACCGATGGCGCACACATTCACTTCCGCGCCATGCACAAATTGCTGGATGATGATGGGCAAACCCCACTTTGCGCTAATTTTATTGAAGTGCGTTGCCACCTGATCGGGATTGTAGGCAATGGCTGCTTCGTAAAACTTTCCTTTCACTACCATGGGGTAGGTGAACTCTTTGTTGAGCGAAGGAATTTCGGCTGTGCTGAAAATCATTTTACTCATCGGCACGCTGATACCGTTCTTTATTCCGTATTCGTTAAGGTTGGATTTGTGACGCGCCTCAAACTGGTCCATGGTGGGAAGAAAGGTGTGGATATTGAGTTCGCTTTTCAGCTTATCGGCCATTTTGATGAAGTTATAAAGCTCTGCATCAAAATTGGGGAAGAGCACATCAATCTTTTCTACGGAGGTGATGTATTCCAGGCGCTCGTAAATATTATCTATTCCCGCTGAGGGGAAAGGGATTTGATAGGTTTTATCCACAATGTTGTGCATATAAATGCCGGGCTCCAGCGTTTCGTAGCTGAGACCGATGATGCGCACATCAAAGTCGGTGCTTTCGCGCAGGGCACGGATAACAGCCACTCCCGGGCCGGGACTGTCAATGGCATTTAGCCCGGTAACCGCCACTGTTATTTTTCTGCGCTTGCCTTTTTTCTCTTTCACGGGAGGTTGCGCTATTAAGGTTGTGGGTTCCATGTTAGTTGGCTTTTTCGTTTTCAGCGCTGAGCTTGTTTGCTTCTAACATTTTCAGAAAATCGTAGAAATCTTTTTCAACGGTTGCTTCGTCAATGGCATATAATTTAAGGATGTGCTTTTTTATATCATCCGAAGTTTTTTCTTCTTTCAGTTGTTTGATTATTTCCAAGCCGATTGGGTTTACGGAGAAGCTATCACCGGTTGAGGGATTGAAGATGAAGCCTGAGTCGCTGATTGCTATATTTTTTTTGATTTTCATGGTTTCTATTTATTAGTCCTGCTTGAGGCGGGAGAGGGTTAGTATTGAATTAACGGCACAAATGTCGCTTCATCAAGTTGTAAAACCGTTATAGAATTTTGAAAATATGTTATAAAATTAGGAGAGGAAGGAATTGTTTGCTGTTAGCTGATGGCTTTTAGCTATTGGCTTGGGGGTTTAGGATTTTAGGAAGGGGTTGGGTGCTTTGAGGTATTGGCTGTTGGGATTTAGGAAGGGGTTTACTGCTGATAGGAACGGATTTACTGCTTTTAGGGATGGATTGGGAGCACATAGGAGGGGATTTACGGGGGTTAGGAGCGGATTTACTGCTCTTGGGAATTGATTGTATCTTACTTTTATTCACAGTTGTTTGTTTTTTCAAGGTGTTCATGAGCGCTTCGCGGTTCTTTGCTTGCCCATACCCCCTCTTCCTTCGGCATCTCCCCCTTGAAAAAGGAGGAGAAAATCCAAGTAACAAAAGAAAAGGCACCACGCTGAAAAACCACAGGCTTGGTCTGTCGCACAGGCCGCCTGGCTTGCCGACCAACCTGTGGTTCGCACTCAGCGTGGACACCTGCCCACAGGCGATGAACGCGTAGATTGGGTTGGTGGCTTAAATAATTTTGGATGAAATAATTTGTTTTATAAGGTATCCAAGAGTGCTACACAGTTGCAAATTATTTTGTGTTGCGAGCGGCATTTCAAATGACCGCTCAGCCGCACGCGTTGAACATTACGCCCAGCAGGGGGATGCCAGTTAAACAGGGCGTAGCGAGACTCTGCGCCCAACTGGGATTGTAGTTTTTTATTTCTCTGATTTAATATGAAGTTGCTCGTTAATGACGTCAATCTGGGCTTTGATATTTTTAATACTTCCGATTTCGGTTATCAGGTTGCTGTTTACGGCTTTCAAGTTTTCTATTTCAGCTTTTTGCGCTTCAATTTCTTGTTGCTGGTCTTGAATAGCTTTAATTAAAACTGGCGCAAATTTGTCATAATCTACACTCCACAAATCTTTGCTTTCATCAACCGGTTTGTGAACCATTTCAGGAATAATTTCATATAGCTCCTGTGCTATAACTCCAAATGTTTTTACTCCATCATCCTTAAAAATTAATTTGCCTTCTTGCCACTCTGAACTGCGCTGAACATAGGATTTGGGCTTTAATTCCATTACCTGTTTAAGTCCATACTCAATCTGGTGCTGATTAAATTTTAACCTGCTGTCAGAAAAAGTAACCCATGCATTTGCTCTTGCCTGACCATCCGTATTTCCATCGTTAGTAAGTTCGAGTTTGTAAAGCGGATTAGCATTACTAAGACCAACATAGCCATTGCTTTTTATAATGGTAATCCGTTCAGGCACATTGCCCGAACTAATAGCTCCGCTTATTCTAAATCTATCAGCCTCAAAGCGGATGGTAACCAGTTGACTGGCATTTCCTGCATTGCTTTCAATAGCCAATCCTTTTACACTGTTTTGCCAGTTATGAAAATAGTATTCTCCGTTGCAGGTAATGTTGCTTGAACTTTGTATTTCACCTATTACATCCAGACTTTTTAAGGGAGTTGTAGTTCCAATGCCAACATAACCATTGTTTTTAATAATCATATTGGTAGCTGCTCCACCATAGGTTTGGAAATAGATATCGCTTGCTGTGGAATTATAGGTGCGTAAAGCAAGGTTTGCGGCATCTCCATAATAACCCTGCGAAATTCCACTGCCAATTTGTGTAGCGCCTGAAAATTGACCAACCCCGTTTACTTCAAGCTTAAACCCCGGGCTGGTGGTGCCAATACCTACATTGCCTGTATTATCTATGCGCATTCGCTCAGCCATGGTATTTGGGGTGGTGCCGCTTACTGATGGTGGTGCGGTTTCAAACGTTATGGAACCCGAACCCCAAATACCTGTGCCGTTGGGAGGTTGAATTATTAATCTGCCGCCCGGCTGGTCGGAGCCAACATATTGTGCTCCTCTTAATAAAACAGGTGTATTTATTGGGGCAACACTTCCTTCATTTTGACCTATTACAACCGTATTGCTTGTGTTTAATAATCGCATTCTATCATTGGTTGTTCCGCTGCCGCCTGCTTTCATTACTAAATCATTAGCGTCTGTGGTGCCAATAAAGTTGGTTCCGGAATTGGTTCCCGAATTGCCGCTGGTTAGCCATGCATTTTGAAGAGATGAGTAAGTATTGGGTTGGTCGGTTACCAAAGAGATGCTGCCATCGGTATTATAATTCAGTGAAGTGATATTCCAGTTTGGGCCTGTAGGGCCAGTTACACCGTTTGAGCCTGTAGCACCTGTTAAACCTATTGGACCGGTAGGCCCTTGTGGACCAGCCAGACCCATTGCCTGAACCCAAATCACTCCATCAAAATACCAAAAACCGTTGGTAGTAATATCGTAAACCAGCAAGCCTGTTGCCGGATTTGTAATGGCGAGTTTCTGTGGTGTTGTCATCCTTGGAGCCAAAAAACCTTTATCGTTTGCAGAGAGGTCAAGCACAGAAGACGGATTAGGAGTAATGGTACCGACACCCATATTGTTTTGGGCATTTGCCAGTTTCACTAACAGCAAACAAATGGTAATTAATTTAAGCTTAGTTTTCATTTTGTGTGAGATTGTAGTTTTTTATTTATCCTATTTCAGCATTATAAATATTATGTAAAATATTAACTATGAGCATAGTTGCATGTCAAAAATAATTCATAGAAGAGCAGGCTATGAAAAATTCGACTCTAAAAATGACCTGTCTGACAACCTAAATGAAGTGTTTGAAAGGGGGGCCATTCTATTTCATCCAATGTTTCTTTTATTGCTCCTTAACAAGTAGAAACGCTATAGGCGTATATTTCAATAGGGTATTTTGTGAAATTGCAAACAACAGGATTTTTAAAATTTAGTGTATAGTGATATTGAAAGTTTCAATTTATATTACCAGTCTGATTAACTAAATTATGATGAATTTTTCTACAGGATAGTTATTTGCCATTGAAAAAATGTATAAAATTGAAATCTAATTTATTCGAAGTCCGAATGGCCGAATCTTCCGATCTTTTTCAATTAATAAAATCGCTTTCTATGAGCGAGAAGCGGTATTTTAAGATTTATGCTACGCGCCATGTTATTGGCAATGAAAACAACTATGTAAAACTGTTTGATACCCTGGAAAGTCAGGTAGAAAGTAATGATGAAAAACTGAAAAAAAAGTTAAAAAATTCTGCTATCAGTAATAACCTCTCCAAGCACAAACATTATTTATATAATTTAATTCTCCGCAGTCTCAATGCATTTCATTTAGATAGTTCCTTTGATTCGAGGTTCAGAGAAATGATGTGCTCGGTTGAAATTTTATTTGAAAAAGGACTTTACCGGCAATGTTGGAAAATATTAAAACGGGCAAGGGAACTAGCCACAACGCTTGAAAAAATACCTGAGCTATTGGTTCTTTCTACGTGGGAACAGGCTATCCTTGCCAAAAGTTCTCAATATGAAAAGCTGGATATCAGTATTCAAAATGATCTGGCACTTATTAAAAACCTAGAGTCGGAAAGGCTTATAAAGCAAAATGTATTTTTAGTTTATAGCCAGATGATGAAAATGGGAATAGGCCGTAGCGATTATGATATTAAAAAACTTCACAAACTGGTTTATAATCCAATAATTTCTGAATCGAAAACTGAAAATTTCTGGTCAACGCATCTTATATATGCTGCCTATTCAGTCTACTTCAGCATTATTGACGATAATAAAAATTATCATGCGTATAACCAGAAAATTGTAGACCTGTTTGAAGGGAAATCATTGTTTATCAGCGAAAGGCCTAATTTTTATATTATCGCTCTTAACAATCTTTGTAATGCAAAACTTAAAACAGGAAAATATGATGAAGTGAAAGCTGTAATAGAAAAAATCAGAGCCATACCTGATAAGTACAGCGTTTCATTAAACCGAAACACCCTTGCCAATATTATTTTTGACACTACCGATATTGAAGTTGTCTGTTGTTTGAATAAAGGTGAATTCGAGCAAGGAAGAAACATAATTGAAAGAAACATAAAAGAGGTAGAAAAAAATAAATATTTTGTAACAAAGTCAGTAGAATTAAGCTTTTACTTTAATGCAGCTTATACTTATTTTATTCTTGGGCAGCATGATCAATGTATAAAATGGCTTAATAAGATTTTGAATGATACGGAAACTGAGGTTAGGCAGGAGTTGCATAATATTTCAAATATCTTTAGCCTAATTGTTCATTTTGAATTAGGCAATTTCTCATTGGTTGATTATCTTATTCGTTCCACATGCGGAGAAATACTTAAGCATGACGAACTATACCCTATTGAAAATGTTATGATAAGTTTTTTCACCAAGTCGCTTAAAATAACCAAACGCAAAAATATTTCAAATGAATATTTGAGCACTCATCTTAAACTTCAGCAAATGATTGAAGATCCTTATACAAAGAAGATTCTTGAATACTTCGATTTTATGTCATGGGTTGAAAGCAAAATAGAAAACAAACCGTTTAATTTTATTCTGCAAAAAAAAATAATGGCTAAGATGTAGTTTTAAATTTCTGCTTCTTACCTACCTGAGCGAACTTTTTAGCTTAACTAATTTGCGTTTAATTGAAACCAAGAGAACGCTGCGTTTAATTGCAATTCCGCTCCTATTACTACTTACCAAGTTATTGATTTATTATTTGTTTTTAGAACACTGCTCTAAGTTGATTCCAGCGCAGAACAACTGCCCGCGGAATGACTGGATGAAAAAAATATTTTGAGCATTAAACAATAAAAGGAAAAAGGATCTGTTATTATTAGTAGAGACCCTTCGACAAGCTCAGGGTGACAGCAATGACGGGGTGAGAAAAATATTTTGAGGGTTGGACAATAAAATAAAAAAGGGCACGTTACTACTAATAAATGAGATTGCTTCGTCACGCGAAAAGCGTGACTCGCAATGACGGAAAAAGAAAAAGAATGAAATAAAGTTTACTTGATTTTTTTAACAATTAGTATAAACCCGTTGGCTCTTAAGCAGTGTAAAACCTGTTAAGCTGACACAAAACTTAGAAATCATGAATAACTTTAATTTTTCGTTTACGGTGCTTTACATCGTGTGCAGATTAGCCTGGGCAAACTGCCTGAACAACATTGCCGTATTTACAAGTAGGAAACCTTTTTATGATGCTGCTTATGTAGCGGCACGGGTAGCGGAGATAGATGCCGCTGAACAATTGCCTGACGATCAGGCAAGGGGTGAGGCAGCGGAAACACTGAGGATACACTTAGTGGACAAAGGGAAGGTATGTATTGAATACTGGAATTTGCTGGACCGATATATTGCTTCGGCATTTCCGAAAAATGAGTGGAAACCGAAAAGGGAAGCTGCAGGAAGTGACTTGTATGCTGAAGCAGTGCATGAGAACTGGGATAAGCTGCGCACGATGATGAGTAATGGATTTGAGTTTATCAGTAACAATACTGTGGCACTTAGTGCGGGTATGAATATGCCTGCGGGTTTTCCGGCTGAGTTTGAGGGAGTAAAGAATGCTTTTAACGCTGACCATGATGCATTTTTGCTGGCGGAAGAAACGGCACATACCGGCACACAAACTAAAGGTGAAGCACATGATGCTATTTATGAAAAAATGAGGTTGATGCTGGATGACGGGAAAGCGTTTTTTGTAAATAATGCAGCTTTGAAAGACCAGTTTATTCTGACTAACCTGGTTGAATTGGTTGGAACACCAACGGGTGGCGGAGGAGGAGAATTAGCAGAGGGAACACTGAACTCGGGTGAGACAAAGAATATTTTTAGCGGAACGCAACTGAGCGCAACCAGTAAATTCAGAACTAAAGTTGCACCCGGACAAGGTTACTGGTTGTTTTCGGCTAACAATGCTACTGATGGTTTTAACGGTTCGGGATTTTATGTGCAGGGGGCACCTCCTGCGGAATTGGACTGGAACCAGATTGGAGGGCCGAAGGCTTTTGTGAATGTGTATAACCCGAACGGGATGATAGTGGATTATCAGGTGGAGGTGATATAGCTGTTGGCTATCAGCTGATAGCTTTTAGCAAAAATCCCTGCGTGTGGAGCGTGGGGGATTTTTTTATTTTTGCGGCATATCCTAAAAACTAATCATGAAAAAAACAGCCCTTCTCCTTATCTGCATTATAGCAACCACCAACCTATTTGCCCAAAAAGTATTTGAAGGGCATATCAATTATTCGTTTAAAATAATGGGAGAGGGTATGGAGGCGTATGAGGCTATGATGCCCACCTCTATGGATTTATATGCAAGCAAAAAAGGCACGATGATTAAAATCAACGGGGGGATGATGGAAGCTATGATGGGAGAGGTATTATCTACACCCAAAGAATCATACATGATAAAGCACAGCGAAGAAACCGCTTACATCTATAAATCCGATGCAGCTGAAAAGGACGATAGCCCGGTTGTGGTAAAAGAAGATGAGGTTTTAACCATTAACGGTATGAGCTGCCAAAAGTACAAAGTAACCACAACAACTGCACAGGGTGAACAAACCTCTTATGTCTGGCTTAATTCAGATTACACTCTTCCTGTAATGAAAGGTAAAGGTAATGATGGCATGATGGCTACAGGGGTTCCGGGGGTTCCGGGTATTGCACTGAAAACTATGACAAGCACAGGCCCTATGACCTTAGTGCTTACAGCTACCGAATTTAAAACCGGGAAACAGGATAAAAAATACTTTACAATTCCAAAAGGGTATGCCAAGAAAGATTATGAGCCCGGTGCAATGGGATTTTAATTGGTAAATCAGCCTGTATTTTTACCTTTGCTGCCCTTTAGCAAAAATGCAGGAAA
>CAMBRL010000090.1 GCA_945870105.1 Chitinophaga pinensis | reverse complement strand
AGCGGCTGAAAGCAACAACGCGCGTTCCTTTTTCCAATTTGTTTTTCACATCACTTCCGCAGGCTTCAACCCTTCCAACCGATTCATAGCCTATAACAGCAGGTAGGGGAGGTGCATCCTGATAAAGACCGTTGCGAGCCATAATATCCGCAAAGTTGATTCCGAATGCATCTACAGCAACAAGTATTTCATTTGCAGCCGGAACAGGTGTTGGCTTTTCCTGTAACTCAAATGCTTTTTCGGGTTCTCCGTATTTTATAATGGTATAGGTTTTCATGGTTATCTCAGATATATGCAACAAACTTAGAATATAATTTTTCAAAACTGATTAATGTCATTAATTGTGCTGGCTAAAGCCCCGACCTTGGCAATAAATTTATCATGACAAAAAAGATAATCATAGAACCGTTCAAAATTAAAACGGTAGAGCCATTACACATTGCTACAGAGCATCAGCGCGAACAGTATCTGAAAGATGCGTTTTATAATCCTTTCCTTTTAAAATCAAGTCAGGTAACATTTGATTTCCTAACAGACAGTGGAACTTCCGCAATGAGTTCAGCTCAATGGGCAGCTTTAATTGATGCAGATGAATCGTATGCAGGTGCAAGCAGTTGGGAGCATTTATGGCAAAGTATACACGACCTCACAGGCTATCCATATATTTTACCAACGCATCAGGGAAGAGCTGCAGAGCGGATTTTATATGGTTATATCGGAAAGCCCGGAAAGGTTTTTATCAGCAATACACATTTTGATACTACACGAGCAAACATTGAATTCAGCGGAGCAACTGCTATTGATTGTTTAATCCCAGAAGGTTCTCAGCCATCACTCATTTATCCTTTTAAAGGAAATATGGATATTGAAAAGCTAGAAGAAATTATTCTTCAGCATAATGCAGAAAATATTGGTGCAGTGATTTTGACAGTAACCAATAATTCAGGTGGTGGTCAACCCGTGAGTATGGAAAATGCGCGAGAAGTAAAGCGTATTTGTGCAAAGTATAACATCCTGTACATTCTTGACTGCTGTCGCATTGCTGAGAATGCATATTTTATCAAACACCGTGAAAAAGAATTTGAGCATTACACCTATTTTGACATAGCCAAAGAAATGTTCTCACTTGCTGACGGATGTATCATGAGCGCCAAGAAAGATGGTTTAGTAAACATCGGAGGTTTTCTTGCATTACGTGATAAAAAGCTCGCGGATGCCTGCACGAACCTCTTGATTATTACAGAAGGGTTTTCAACTTATGGCGGACTTTCAGGCCGTGATATGGAAGCGCTTGCAGTTGGCTTGAAAGAAGTTTTTGCTCCGGGTTACTTAACGTACAGAATAAAAAGCACAACCTATCTTGGAGAAAAAATTTCCGAAAAAGGAGTTCCGATTTTGTTGCCGGTTGGAGGACATGCTGTGTATATTGATGCCAAAGCATTGTATCCTCACATTCCTGTTCACGAATATCCAGGACAGGCTTTGGTTTGCGAGCTTTATAAAAAAGGAGGAATCAGAAGTGTAGAAATTGGTTCTGTAATGTTTGGCAAGTATGATGAAAGTGGAAAACTTATTCCTTCTAAAATGGAATTGGTTCGTATGGCTATTCCCCGTAGGGTTTACACCCAAAGTCATATTGATTATGTAGCTGAAATATTTGATGAAATTATTGCTGACCGCGATAATGTGAAAGGATATAAAATAATTGAAGAGCCTGAGTTTCTCCGTCACTTCACTGCAAAATTTCAACAGCTGTAAATTTCGTTTGTCTGATTTCTTTAGGTTTGCCGCATAAACTTATGAGGCAACTATTTTTTTTATTCTTCAGCATTATTTTACCGATTATTTCAGTTGCACAAACATTTAGTGTCAGTGGAACTGTAGTTGATGATAAAACAGGCGAATCGCTCGCTTTCGTTAACATACTACCCGATGCTGAAATTAATGCTACAACTACTGATATTGACGGACATTTCAGTATTACATCAAAATCCCGTTTGCATAAACTTTCATTCAGTTATGTAGGCTACGAAAATGCTATTGTTACTTTATCTGAAGAGGTGGATATAGTTATCAGGGTTAAAATGATTCGGAAAAATTTCGGCTTACAGGAAGTTGTGATTTTTCCCGGTGAAAATCCCGCTCACCGCATAATCAGGAACGCAACTGCAAACAGAAGTAATAACAATCCTGAACAACTCAAATCATTTTCTTATGTGTCTTATAATAAAATGTATTTCACGTTAGATACTGGTAAAGTAAGGGAAAACAAAGGCAGTATAATTAAACAAAATCCAACTCCGGACGAGGAAAAAGAAATTCAAAAATTTCTGGATGAACAGTATTTAATGTTGATGGAATTTGTATCAAAACGAGAATACAAATACAAAGGAAGAAATAGTGAGAAGGTTATTGCTTCCCGTGTTTCAGGCTTTAAAAACCCTGATTTTGCAATGCTTGGAACACAGATGCAGAGTTTTTCTTTTTATGATGATTATTTCAATTTGGGTCAGCAAAAGTTTTTAAATCCTTTAAGTGAAGGCAGCACTTCTAAATATTTTTTTCTGCTTGAAGACACTCTGTATACTGATAAGGACAGCATTTTTGTTATCTCCTACAATCCCTATTCCGGAAGAAATTTTGATGGACTTGTAGGGTTGCTTTACATAACCACCGATGGCTGGGCAATACAAAACGTTATTGCTGAAGCTACAGGTCAGGCAGGGGTTGGAATAAAAATACAGCAGCAATATGAAAAGAGAGATGAACATTGGTTTCCTGTAAAATTAAATACAGATATTATAGCAAACAGTCTCAACCTAAGTGAATTTAAAATCAAAGGAGTTGGGCGAAGTTACCTTGACAGTATTAAGATTGAACAACCTGTAAATAAAAAAGATTTCAGGCGTGTGGAACTTGATATTCTTCCTCAGGCGGCAAAAAGAGAGGAGGCGTTTTGGAACTTGTACAGGAAAGACACTTTGATTGCTAAAGAAATCAAAACTTATCACGTAATTGATAGCCTTGGAAAATCATACAAATTTGATTTGAGGTTGAAGGCTTTATCTGCGTTGGTTACAGGGAAAATTCCAATTCGTTTTATCGATTTGGATTTAAACCGAATAATTGCAGCCAACACTTATGAATCTGTGCGATTAGGTTTAGGTATTTATACCAATGACAGAATTTCACGATTCTTTAATGTAGGTGGTTATTTTGGATATGGGTTTCGTGATAAGGGTTTTAAGTATGGGGCTGATGCAAGCATTTTCTTTCATAAAGAATCAGAAACAACTTTAAAACTCTCTTGGTTTCATGATATTCCCGAGTCGGGTAAAACAAATTTTGCTATAGACCGCAGACCTACATTTACTGAGGCATATCGTAATTATTTTCTGGGGCAGAGAGATATTGTTGACCAATATGAAGCTGCATTTTCATTTCGCCTATTTCAATATCTGAAAGTGCAATTAGCAGGTCGAAAACAATTTAACTCACCAACTGACAATTATTTGTTTGGTAAATCAACAGAAGGAATTACAGCAGGTATAAACCGCTTTGAATATACCGAAGCAGAAATCGGTTTTAGATTTGCTTTTCGTGAAAAATTTTTACGTGCCGGCAGAATGGAGTTTTCTACCGGAACAAAATTCCCGGTAGTATGGCTTACAATTACCAAAGGTTTTAATAACTTGATTGGTGGTGCTTACGATTATTGGAAAATAGTAGCGAAAATTGAAAAATCATTTTACATAAAATCGCTTGGTAATGAAAGTATTCAGGTAATAGGAGGTATAGTAACATCAGATGTTCCTTATGCAAAACTTTTCAATGGCAGGGGAAGTTTTCAGAAATATCCGATAGCTACAGAAAACAGTTTTGAAACAATGGGTATGAATGAATTTCTTGCCAGTAGTTACATTGCTTTATTTCATAAACATGATTTCGGAAGTTTGTTGTTGCGGTATAAAAAATTTCGTCCGAATATTGTTTTGCTTAACAACATTGGTTTCGGTTTTTTAAGTAATCCGGAAAATCATTTTAACCGCTCCGCACGTTCATTTGAGAAAGGGTATTTTGAAACAGGTCTTGCAATAAATAATATTCTGCGGGTTAATCTTTTGGGGTTGGGAGCTAGTGTTCATTATCGCTATGGCGGTTATCAAAGAGAAGAAGTCATCGACAATTTTGCATTCAAATTGACTATGACTCTTGCTTTGACTAATTGATGATTTATTTTTTAGTCAGTAAATCATCTTCTTCAAGATAACTGTTAATCACTTTCACTAATAAATCGTTCAGGTATTCAACATCGTATTTTCCAATGGTGGGTTCAATATGTGAGCTTCCAATTCCACTATGGTCAGTCAGGAAGACATATGTTCCGCCTGTAGAAACTGAAAGAAAGCGCATCAGGAATTCTGTGTTTTTATCCACACCGCTTGATGCGACAGGTATTACACGTATTCCTTTTGCCGCAGCAATTTTTGTCACTTCCTGAATCTTTTTGATGTTCTCATCATTCAGGTGCGGTGGAGCATCCAGAACAAAAAACATCAGACGTGCAGCAGCACTTGAACTCCATTCATGATTTTTTATAGCATCTTCAAAACCTTCTTCCACTGCTTCTTCATAATCACCGCCACCGCCAGCACTTTGCTCATTTAATTGGGATAACGCAATGCTCATATTTTCAGTAAACGGGAAAGAACGCACTACATAATCATCTCCTTTATCGCGGTAAACATTGTTGCTCACACGCACTGTAAGCATTTGCTGTTGCGTACGTTTTACGCGTGAAATAACATCATTCAGTTCTTCGCTGATGTATTCCATTTCATCACCCATTGAACCGGTAGCATCAATCATAAACATAATGTCGAGAACCTTTGAAGGTTTTGTTGCACCAGCAAAATCCAGTTCAATTGTTTTAGCAGAAGTTCTGGCAATTGTTTGCGAAACAAAATTTGTTTTGTCGCCAACTTCTACTTCAAAAACAGTTTCACCTTTTTCAAACAGATTGGCAAATAAAAATGCTTCACCTTTATTGTCGGTGCGGGTTTCCCAGATAACTTTTCCGCTGCGGTCTTTCAGGCGAACAGGAACATCTTGCACAATGTCTTTTCCGTTTTTTACTTTTACTACAAAACGTTCTTCAGGATTAAATTTCCAGGTTTCTTTCATCTTACTCCAGTCACTTTTTTTCAACACATCGGTGAAGAAATCCCAATTGCTATTGTCGCACCAATTAGCGGCAGTAAGTTTACCGGCAGTAGAATATTTTTCCGGTTCAGCCATCAATTTGGCTTTTGATTCACGTTCGGCTTTTGATGATTCTATTGCAATTGATTTTATCTCCCGGCTTCCTCTTGCAGCATATTCTTTTGAAGATGATGCTTCTGAAAGATGCATAGCAGGTGCCATGTCATAAGCTTTGGTTTCAAAATCGGCTGAGGCTTTTCCAAATGCTGATTTACTTCCAAGGGAAAAGAAGCCCACCACTTCATCAGCAAATGATTTATCACTTTCAACTTCAACTATAGGTGCCGATTCCTCTTTGGTAATTGTTACTTCTGATAATTTTTCAGTTGTTGCTTCTAGCAAAAAATCTTCAACAACGGTCTCGCCATTTTTTATTTCAACTCCTGAACGTAAAGCTGTTTTATAACCTACATAGTTTACTTTGATGTCATAAATTCCTGCTGCAATTTCTTTAACAGAATAATTTCCTTCACTGTCGGTAGTTGTTCCGGTTATTAAAATACCTTTTTGTTCTAAAGTTATGCTTCCGAATGCAATTGCATTGCCTGTTGTTTTATCTTTCACGTTTCCTGAAAGTGTTGTGGTTTCAATAAAACCTAATCCCATGCCGAGTGCGGCAACTATCGGAATAATTAAGAAGAGCAGAGTTTTCATTTTTAGATATTTTTTGAGGTTTGACAAATGCTTGAATTTGTCTGATAGATGCACACGAAAACATAATTCCATAAAATCGCGATAAAATCTTTTATTATTGTCGTCTGAAAATGAAAAACATCATCATCATTCCTGCGCGTTATGCTTCCTCCCGTTTTCCGGGAAAGCCACTTGCCGATATTGGCGGAATGACAATGATTCAAAGGGTATATGAGCAGGCTGTAAAATCCGGTGTTGCTGAAAAAGTTCTTGTTGCCACAGATGATATGAGGATATTTTCGCATGTTAAAGATTTTCTTGGAGAGGTAGTGATGACTTCAGCAGAGCACAAAAGCGGAACAGACAGATGTTTTGAGGCATTGGAGAAAACAGGGAAAAAATATGATGTGGTAATTAATCTGCAGGGCGATGAACCTTTTGTTCAGCCTGAACAACTGCATAGGCTGGTTTCATGCTTTTCAGATTCGGATTGCAGCATTGCAACGCTTGTAAAAAAGATTGAAAAGAATGAAGATGTTGAAAATCCAAATGTGGTGAAAGTTGTTAAAGACACTAACAATTATGCATTGTACTTCAGCCGAAGTGTTATTCCTTTTAATCGCGAAAAAGAAAACATCCCTTCATACTTCAAACATCTTGGCTTGTATGCTTATCATGCTGAAACGCTGAGAGCTATTACTTTGCTTCAACCCTCCACACTTGAGCTCAGTGAATCACTTGAACAATTGCGTTGGCTTGAAAACGGATATAAAATCAAAGTGGCTGAAACTGAACTGGAAAGCATAGCAATTGATACTCCTGCAGACCTGAAACGTGCTGAAGCGCTTTATTTTTCGCGCTAAATTTTTACTTTTGTACTTAAATGAACCAAACAGGAAAATATATTTCTGAACTTTTGCTTGAACACGATTGCGTGGTTGTTCCAGGACTTGGTGGCTTTGTGGCCAACTATGCTCCTGCACAAATTAATGGTTCACGACATACTATTTTTCCACCGTACAAAAAGATTGTTTTCAACCGCAAACTGAAAAATAACGATGGTTTACTGGCTGAATATATTTCGACAGTTGAAAATAAGTCGTTTAGTGAAGCTACAAATTCATTGAATCTGTTTTCGGAAAATATAATTCATCGGCTTAATAAAGGTGAAACAATATTGATTGAAAGTATTGGCACGCTTGAAATGGGCGCTGAAAACAATATTTTGTTTGAAGCCAATACCAACAGCAATCTGCTGCTCTCTTCTTTTGGTTTCGACAGCATTCAGGCTTTGCCAATTACCCGCGAAGAGAAGAGAATAAAAGAAATTGTTTTTGAAAACCGCGGATCTAAACCGGTTGACCGCAAATCTGTTTTTAAAAAAGTTGCTCCATTTGTTGCTGTTCCTTTGTTGGTTTTATTGTTGTGGCTTCCTTTTGCAACAGGTGTTATAAAAGAAGAGAAAATCAATTTTTCACGCATCAATCCTTTCTACAATTCGCCTGCACCTGTTTATAGTCCTGCAGATTTTTTTGAACCCTATGCTGCACCTGCACAATACGCTTCTCTGTTCGATTATGAAGCCGAAGGGAAAGCCGTGAAATATTCTTTTGTCGAAAATAACACGGTTACAGATAGCCTTGCAGCGGGAGTGATTGTGAGTTTAGGTGAAGAAATGGCTGAAGACACTTCCGTTCCTGAAATAGCGGCAGCAGCTATTGTAAGAGCAAACAGATACCACATCATAGGTGGTGCTTTTAAATACAGTGACCTGGCAGAATTATTAGTTGCCGATTTGCGCAAAAAAGGTTTTGGTGCATACATACTTGACGAACCAAACGAAGATTTACAAAAAGTAAGTTACGAAGGATTCCCTACCAAAAACGAGGCTCTTGAAAAGCTAAGTGAAATTCAGAACGTAAACCCGGATGCATGGGTTTACAGAAAGGATTAATTACTCTTCCTTTTTCTCTCTCGAACTTTTGTAAAACTTAGCTGCAACAAACAGCAGCAGCCCGAAAACGAGCAGTCCGCCTATTCCCCACAGGAAACCAAAACTATTTTTAAGAACAATAATAAACACGATTGCAAAAAGAAGTAGTGTTGCAACTTCATTTAATAAACGCAATGTGAACGAGGAAAATTTTACTTCATCATTTTGCAATTGATTATAGATGCGTTGGCAATAAAAATGATAAAGAACCAGCGAAAAAACAAACGCTAATTTCAGGTGCATAAAAGGTTCAAGCAAATAACCAGGAATTAAAACCAGCAGCCATGTTCCAGATGCCAAAACAAAAATCATGGAGGGCCAGGTTATAATATACCACAGACGCGTTTCCATCGTTTTGTATTGCGTTTGCAAAATGTCTTTGGCAGGTTGTTCTTTTTTATCTGCTTCGGTGTGGTAAATAAAAAGCCGCACGATATAAAACAAACCCGAAAACCAGGTTACCACAAAAATGATGTGGAGCGCTTTTATTATTTGTAAGGTTTGTATTTCCATTTATTCTTTAGTCCAGATTCTGGTATTTAATCCAAGTTCTTCAGCAATTTCAAACAGATTTTTTATAAGCAAATAATGTTTTTCAATTGTTTCGTAATCGTCAATATTTCCAAACAGATTGGGTGCAAAGAAATCTTTGGTTGATGAAACTCCTATGTATAGGCTTCCTTTGCGAAAAGCAAGGTACATATCATTAGAGAACTTATTTTTCAATGCAGTTATTTTCTGCATGAGTGAAGGCGACAGAATATAGCGAGCCTCTTGTTGGTCGGTTGAAAAAACTGCGAATAGTTTTTCAAATTCTACATCCTCCATGTAAACCAGTTTTGTTTGCTGCCTCACAAGTCCTTCCGTTTTTTTGTTCAGCATTTCACCAAGATAGGAGCCAAATAATTCCCTTGAAATATCAGGTACTACATAAGTTTCGCCTGAAAAATTCTTATTAAAATCTGCTTTATAAAAAATACCTTTAAATAAATCTGTATAAGAAGTTTCTGTTTTCCCGTTGCTGTGTTTTACTTCTTCCTGTATCACATGCAATTGAGAGAATTCAAAAGCAGTTTTGTCGCTTTTGCCAATAAAATAATCAGAGCCTTTGTAGTCCCATATTCTTTGAGCAGGAAAGAGAGAGCTTTCTTCAAACACAGTTTGTTCAATGAATTTATCGGTGATGTATTCAGCGCTTGGATTTGCATATTTTACAATCTCAGGAAGCATAGCATTTTTATATTTCGTAGAAAAATTAGCTTCAACTTTTTCCAGTAACTTGAAAGGAAGCATCAAAAAAGCCATGGTGAGGATGGTGCCTCCCCATTTTGTAAAAAAGGCAAAACCGAATTCTTTACCCAAAAAATTGGTGCCGATAAACCAACTGCCGACTAACACAATTGCCCAAAATACAAGCGCAACAATTGTTACACTTTGCTCAATTTTAAAGAGCCCCGGATATTTCGGAACTAAATCTTCCTTTATTCTGTTTCGTGCATGACCGATGATGATGATGCTTAAAACGAGCAGAAAGAATCCTTTAAAAAAATATTCAATTGCAGGGACTCCAAATTCATGAAACGGAAACATGTTAAGGAAGCCGAGAATAAGGCTGGTAATAGTTATGAAAAAAATCACAATGTAAAGTCGGCAGAAAAATCCGGCAATAATAGCTCCGAGTTTTTTTCTGTTGAAAGAAATTGCTTTTTGTCGCAGGTGCGTATCGTAAAACTGGCGGAATGATATTTCTGTGTTCATAGGCTTACCTTATAAACTCAAAGGAAAGAAAATTTAATGATATTGGGTTATCTTTTTCCAGTGATTGAATTTTCTGTCTAATGGTTTTGAGTTTACCGACTTCATAACCCATTTATTTTTTGGAGCATTCAGTTGATAAGCGATACTGTCATTTTCAGGTGTAATTGCTAATTCAGAAAGATTGACTTTGCTGTTTTTTAAAATCATTTCGTCAATTAACTTTTCTGGAACATCTGTTTTTTTGGTTATAAAAAGTAATCCGATTTTTTCTTCGCTGTAAACAATTACAGATAAGTTGTTATTGTAAGGTTTAAAAAATTTCCAATTTTCCTTTTCAACAATTGGCTTGTATTTTGGCGGAATATGAACGGGCTGATTTGCGCAGGCGAAATTTTTATAGACTCCCGTGTTATTCCATTTGCGCATTTTTCCTTTGTCGCGCAAGTAAAAGCAACTGTCAAGTGATTGGACATTATCATTCAAAAACAAAACCGTAGGATGCGCCACTATCTGCGAAATTTTTGCAGGTTGTACGCCACCTGCACTCAATAAATAATTTTTTCCGTCACTGTAAATTTCCGGTGATGATTTTACTCCGTGGCTCAATGCGACAAAACATTCTTCTTTGTTTAAAAGCAGTTTTGTGAGTTCACTATTTGGTCTGTAATTACTGATGAGAGCCATGAAAGCAAAATGTTTCAGTTTTTCACCTTGATCCACTTTGTTTTCAGGATTTAACGACAGCCAGAGTTTCAGCATTCCTGTCAGTGGATCTTCATCAAATGTTTTTACTTTTTCTCTTTCCAGTCTTCTGCGGAAAGGCGGATATCTGCGCAAATCAAGAGCAGAGTAGGAATATTCAATGACCATTCGTGTCAGCAATTTATCACATTGTTTTTTTAATTCTTCTGATTTTGTAAATGTGAAAAGTGTAAGCAACGGACTAAGTGTATAACCGGAATATGGCTGTGCATTAAACTCAAAAAATCCTGAACGGAATTTTTCTTCCAGGTGATTTAGCAACCACTTTTCAAGGCCATTGCGTTTATTATCATAGTATTTTGATGTGTCACCATTTTCGCGCAGCCATTGATTTTTCAGGTAGCGTGTGGTCTCGCTCATGAAAATGTGGTTCTCCGTTTCGCTCATTATTTTTAACGAGCGTGGGGCTTTTATTTCAGGTTTATTACCTGAATGAATCAATAAAATAGTTGCGAGATGTTTTTTAGTTTCTGGAAATAATAATTCCGGCTTATCATTAAACATCCAGAGTAAATGACATAGGGTTGTTTCCGTAAAATCATAATCACCATTTGGATTCAATGCCCAGTCTGTTCCCGATTTTCCCCAAGGCTGTTTTTTGCTCAGGATATAATCGTTCACTGCTTTCACATCTTTGCCTTGCAATAATTTTGCAATCATGATGCGGGCTGCAGAAACTTTTCCTTCGATGCTCCATTCGGGCAAAGGTTGGTCTGCCCAATGTGAAATTAAGGTGTGGTCTGAAGTATAATCGTTTGGTGTGGTATATTTTTCAAGCGAATAAACTGCAGGCGGAATGATATCGTAGTTAAACTTTCTAACTAACTTATTCTTCCCGAAATAATAAGTGCCGCAGGAACTGAGTGCAAATGATAGAAGCAGAAAAAGAAAACTTCTGCTCACAAATTACAGCCCGAGTAAACCTTCTTTTAAATCGTCATCTACAGGAGTATCTGAGAGCCAGATACCAAACAATGCTTTTTTGAAATCAAGTCCGGCAACGGTTGTTTGCAGTTTGCCATTTTTAAAGGCTTTTACACCTGTTCCCGGGAAATACCACAATTCATAAACATCACCTTCTTTAATTTCTTCTTTATTAAAAGTGCCAACAAAATTGTCGATTTGTGTTTTTAGTGGAGCGGTATTTCCTTTCATTGATTTTCCGAAACCTTCACGGATTGCTTCGCTCATTTTTTCGCTGTCAACCATGCCCGAGGTAATTGTAAGTCTTATGGCAGTTGGTTTATCGGCAGCTGCAATTTCATTTCCGTTTTTGCTTTTTGCAGTAACATATAAGCCGGCAGTGTATAATTTAAAGAAAATTTTAGTCCTGATTCCACCGCCATTTAGAACAAGTTCTGTTGTTTCCTGTTTAAGTTTGGCTGGCAGAGTAACACCGTTTAAAGTTACCTGTGAGGTTGAGGTCAGGTATGAGCCCGAAATCATTAAGAGTAATAGAAAGAATTTAGTTTTCATCTGTTTAAGTGTTTTAGATTTTTTTCAAAGGTATAATTATCCTTTTCTCCAACACAAATTTTTCTACTTTTGCCTGCCTTTCAAAAAAGGTTCATAATTTTCAATAGCTTATTAATCAAACGTATAATATGAATATCCAACTTACCGAAGAACACAAAATGATACAAAAGGCAGCTCGTGATTTTGCACGCACTGAATTGCTGCCCGGAGTAATTGAACGCGATGAAAAACAGGAAGTAGCATACGAGCAACGCAAAAAACTGGGAGAGCTTGGTTTCCTTGGTATGATGGTTAGTCCTGAATATGGTGGAGGTGGCTTAGATGCCATTTCTTATGTGTTAGCAATGGAAGAAATTTCAAAAATTGATTCATCGGTTTCGGTGTGCATGTCGGTGAATAATTCATTGGTGTGCTGGGGATTGGAAGAGTTTGGAACCGAAGCGCAAAAAAGAAAATATTTAGTGCCCTTGGCAAAAGGCGAAATAGTAGGAGCCTTTTGTTTGAGCGAACCTGAAGCCGGTTCTGATGCTACTTCTCAACGCACTACCGCTTTTGACATGGGTGACCACTATGTTTTAAACGGAACAAAAAACTGGATTACCAACGGAGCAACTGCTTCGGTTTATTTGGTAATTGCACAAACCGATGTGGCAAAAGGTTCACGCGGTATCAATGCATTTATCGTTGAAAAAGGTTTGCCCGGATTTGTGGTAGGTGCTAAAGAAAATAAATTGGGTATCCGCGGAAGCGATACCACATCACTGATGTTTACGGATGTAAAAGTTCCGAAAGAAAACAGAATAGGAGAGGATGGTTTCGGTTTCAAATTCGCGATGAAAACATTGGCAGGAGGAAGAATTGGAATTGCAGCTCAGGCTTTGGGAATTGCGGCAGGTGCTTATGAATTGGCGCTTGCATATTCTAAAGAACGCAAAGCATTTGGCAAACCAATTTCAGAGCATCAGGCTATTCAATTCAAACTGGCTGATATGGCAACTGAAATTGAAGCAGCACGTTTGCTTTGCTACAAGGCAGCATGGCACAAAGACCAGCATATGGATTACACACAATCAGGTGCTATGGCAAAATTGTTTGCTTCAAAAGTAGCGATGGATACTACCATTGAAGCGGTTCAGGTGCATGGCGGTTACGGTTATGTTAAAGAATACCATGTGGAGCGTTTGATGCGCGATGCCAAAATCACACAGATATATGAAGGAACTTCTGAGATTCAGAAAATTGTAATTTCACGTTCAATACTGCATTGATTTTGTTACACCGAGTTACACAGAAGTTTACACAGAGTTGCACAGAGAATTTCTCCGTGAACCTCCGTGTATTCTCCTTCTTCCTCTGTGTAATGGTTTTAGGCAGTTCAGTATTTGCGCAGCAAACACAAACCACTACCACTACTACAATTCCTCAACAGACACAACAGCAAGGGCAACAACAAAATACAAATAGTAATACCCTGCCTGCCAATGTTCAGCCAACACCACAGCAACAGCAACAACTACAGCAGGCTTTTCCTTCAGGTTTTAATTTAGATAATGTTGACCCGAAAGATATTCCCGAAGAAGGCGTTTTGCGTTCATTCGGACTTTCAGAAGACCAAATAAAATATGCGTTGGAAAGAAAACGCAATGCATTGAAAAAAGGCCGCTCGGCAGTGGTTGTAGTTCCTGACACCACCAACAAATCAGTTCTGCTTGGACAACGACCGAAGGATAAAGTTGTTCCTCTTGACAGTACATTAATTGATTCGTTTGGCTTAATCAAAACATACCCCAAAGGTTTGATTTACGGACAAGATGTTTTCCGCAATAATAAAATTCAATTTTATGACCGGGCGCAGGATGTTGTAGCTCCCGACAGTTACATTCTTGGTCCCGGAGATGAGATAAGCGTTTCGGCTTGGGGCTTTGCCGATTACAGCGAGGTTCTGCTTGTTGACCAAAACGGTTATATTAATCCCAAGCCCGCAGGACGCATTTATGTGAAGGGCATGAACTTTAAAAATTCACGTGCTTTAATTCAAAGTAAAATCGGGCAATTTCTGGACATGGGACGTTCGCAGATGGCTATTACATTAACTTATTCACGTGTAATCAGCGTGAATATTGTTGGTGAAGTTTTTAATCCGGGTTCTTATACTATTCCGGCAATCAATACAGCGTTTAATGCACTTGCAGTGGTTGGTGGTCCTGAGCAAATTGGTTCGGTGCGTAATATTTATGTAAAGCGCGATGGCAAAACAGTGGACACCTTGGATGTGTACGATTACCTGTTAGACCCTGCCGGCTACAGCCAAACTTATTTACAAGACAATGACTACATTGTTGTACCCGTTGCCGGAAAAACCGTAAGCATTTCGGGTGAGGTGAGAAGAGAACACGGTTACGAATTGAAAGAAGTCGAAGAATTACTTTCACTTCTTGCTTTTGCCGGAGGCTTGAAACCTACTGCTTACAAAAGCAACATTCAGGTTAAGCGTTATCAAAACAGCCGCGAATATTTGTTTGATATAAACCTTGACAGCATGAATTCACAAGGCACAGACTTTGAACTTTTTGATGGCGACCATGTGATGGTGAGCAGAATTCCGGAAGGCTATTACAACAATGTTACAGCTTCGGGTGCGGTGCGTATTCCGGGTGATTATGAGTTGCAGGAAGGTAATCGTGTTACCGACCTTCTGGAAAAAACAAAGGGTGTATTGTATGATGCTTACACGCAGCGCGCCTATATTCTGCGCCTGAATCAGGATTTATCAAAAACCTACATCACTATCAACCTTGCTAAAGTGATGGAAGACGCGAATTATAGCGACAACATTATTTTGCAGGAATTTGATGAACTGAAAGTTTTGTCCAAAAAAGATTTTGCTGATGATTTTATGGTTTCTGTTTTGGGCGCTGTGCGGAAACCGGGTGATTTCCCTTTTGGTTCGGGTCTGAGTTTAAAAGATGTTTTGTTTATGGCAGGAGGACTGAAACGCGAAGCTGCCAACAACCGCATTGAAGTTTCGCGCATTGTTGATTTTAATGAAGCACTGAACCAGATGACTCCAAAGCGGGCTG
>CAMBRL010000089.1 GCA_945870105.1 Chitinophaga pinensis | reverse complement strand
AACCATAAAATCAATAATTCAAACCACTATGAAAAGACTGTTACAATTTTCATTGTTTTTCATTTTTGCAGGGCTGTTAAGCCTTAGCGTTTCTGCTCAGGAAAAAACAATCACGGGTAAAGTTACCGATAATAAAACAAAACAGCCATTGATTGGTGCCAGTGTTGGTGTTAAAGGAACCACCACCGGAGTTACCACCGACCCCGATGGAAAGTTCTCCATCAAAGTGGATGTAACCAACCCGGTTACCCTGCAAATCACCTATGTGGGCTACGAAAAAATTGAGAAAGAAGTAAACAGCTCAACCACTAACTTAGACATTAACCTGCCTTCTATTATTGTGCAGGGAAAAGAAGTAGTTATCAGCGGTTCGCGCGTAAGTGAAACCATACAGGAATCCTCGGCTTCCATTCAAAAGATGAGTGCCCTTGAGGTGCGCGAAATAGCTTCGGGCGATTTTTATCAGGGCTTAAGTACCATGAAAGGTGTTGACATCAGCACCTCCAGTATGGGTTTTCAGGCGCTTAACATGCGTGGTTTTAATACCACCGCTCCGGTGCGTATGGTTCAGTTTGTGGATGGAATGGATAACCAGGCTCCCGGTCTTAACTTCCCGGTAGGTAACATGGTTGGTTTAAATGATCTGGATGTGCAAAGCGTTGAGGTTATTACCGGTGCGGCATCTGCACTTTATGGTCCTAACGCTTTTCAGGGTGTGGTAAGTATGACCTCAAAAAGCCCTTATGACTATCAGGGACTTTCTATTCAACTGAAAGCAGGAAGCCGCAACATGGCTGACGGACAGATCCGCTATGCTAAAGTATTGGACAAAAAAGGAAAGTTTGCCGTTAAGGTTACCGGTTCTTATTTCCGTGCCGAAAACTGGGTGGCTAACGACTCAGCAACAAACATTTACGGTGATATTGAAACTGAACAAAACTTAAGTGCTATTGTTGAACAGCAACAATATAACATGGAGCTTACTCAGGAAGAGCGTGATGACTTTATAGCTCTGAACAACTACCTTGGCTTTAACCCTACCGGTTACCTCGGACTTGGAAAACGCACCATCAAAGCACCTGGTTATTATGAGCAGGATTTGGTTGACCCGGTTGCAAAAAGCATTAAGGCAGGTATTGGTCTGCACTACAAAATAAAAGACAGTCTTGAACTTTCTTACAACTATAAAATAGGTAGCGGAACAACCACCTATCAGGGGGCTAACCGTTACAGTATTAATAACCTGATGTTTCAGCAGCATAAACTGGAACTGAATGGTAAAAATTTCAACGTACGTGCATATACTACACAGGAAAATGCAGGCGATTCGTATGATATTGTTTTCTCCGGCATTGGCGTTTCGCGTGCCGGAGTTAAAAATTACATTGGAGAATATCTGGGTGCGTACTTTGACTCATTAAAAGTACTGACCAACGATTTTGACGATGAGGTTAACTATCAGGAAATGCTTCAGGCTTCATCTTATGCAACTCAGGTTGCTGACTCCCTTGCTTGGCCTGAAGTTGGGAGTTATGAATTCGACTCCCTTCTTACTGCTGTAAAGGGCAATGCTGATTTGGAGGAGGGTTCAAAATTCACCGATATATCTTCACTGCAACACATTGAGGCGCAATACAACTTTAACATGATTAAATTTATGAAAGTTCAGGCTGGTGCATCTTTCCGCAGATACGACCCGCAGAGTTACGGCAGTATTTTCAGCGATACACTTATAAATCCGGGCGATACCCTTGCCAACGGAAGTGCCGACTTAGATGCAGAATTTGTAAGCATCTCAACGTATGAATACGGAGGTTTTTTACAACTGAGTAAAAAGGTTTTGAAAGACAAAATGAATATCAGTGCATCGTTCAGAGCAGATAAAAACAAAAATTTCCTGCCTCAGTTCTCGCCACGCTTATCTATTGTTTTCACTCACAAAAACAGCAGCTTCCGTATCAGTGCGCAACAGGCATTCAGAATACCTACCTTGCAGAATCAATTCATTCTTTTGGATTTGGGTCCACTTACACTTTCAGGAAACCTGAACGGATGGGATAATCTTTACACCCTTAACTCGGTTCAGGATTTTAAAGCACAATACGATTCATTGGATGCTAGCGGAAACTACATCGGCTCTATTCAGCCTGAATTGCTGAAGTCTATATCGCTTCCTAAATTAAAGCCTGAGCAGGTACAAACCATTGAAGTAGGTTACCGCGGCTCTATCGGAGGAAAACTTTACTTAGACCTGAATGCCTATTACAGTGTTTACAAAAACTTTATCGGTGATATCCGTGTGGTACGTCCCGAAGGTTCGGCACAAGCGGGTGAAGAAAGCGGTGAAGATGCTATCTTAACCAACTCACCGGATAACCCAACCTACACCGTTTACCAATTACCGATGAATGCTACCCAAAATGTAGCGAGCTACGGAGGAACAGTTGGACTGGCTTATTATTTCAACAATAAATACTCGGCTACTGCTAACTATACCTATGCCGACCTTAATACTGATGACCTTAGCGATGATATTATCCCGGGGTTTAACACACCTAACCACAAAATAAACGTGGGTATTAAAGGTCGCAAGGTTTGGAAAAATCTTGGTTTTTCAACCAACTTCCAGTGGGTTGATAATTATGTGTGGCAAAGCACCTTTGGTATAGGACCGGTTAATTCATACCGTATACTGGACGCTCAATTGAGCTATGAATTCCCTGCTTATTACTCAACTATCCGCTTAGGTTCTTCTAACCTTTTGAACGAAGGACGCAGAGAGGTTTATGGCGGACCAACCATAGGACGTATGTTCTATGTGTCTTGGTTGTTTGAGATTAAATAACCACCCCTCTTAATCTCCTCTAAGGGGAGAAATAAAAAAGCCCCGCGCCATAGACGCGGGGCTTTTTTATTACATTTAAGTTAGGTGTATAAATCTCCCCTATATTTGCACCCGCAATGAAATTCTTTCACAAACTATTTTTCACACTACTGGCAGCAGCGTTTTTGATTTTGGCGTTACCTGATTTTGCAGATGCACAGTGTGCCATGTGTAAAGCTGTTGCCGAATCCAATCAGAATGCCAAAGGAGAGCAGCACTTTGGAGCTAACCTCAACAGCGCCATTCTTTATCTGATGGCAGTGCCTTATTTAGTTCTAATGTTTCTGGCGTTTCTCTTTTTCAAGAAAGAGATTATGGCGAAGGTAGCGTCATTACGTGCCCGTTTTCTAGGGGTGAAGCAATCGGTTAACTAATCTGTTTTTCAAAAAAGATTGCTTCGCTCGTTCCTCACTCGCAATGACGAGCTACTAACTTTTCGGTAAAAGCTTAATCAAATAATCACCATAACCGCTTTTTAAAAGAGGCTCGGCAAGTTTGCGCAGTTGCTCATCATTGATGAATTTCATGCGCCAGGCAAGCTCTTCAATGCAACCGATTTTTAATCCCTGACGCTCTTCAATTACCTGCACAAATTGTCCGGCCTGCATGAGTGATGCAAAGGTTCCTGTATCTAACCAGGCGGTGCCGCGGTCAAGCAAAGCAACTTTCAATTTTCCGGCAGCGAGGTAATGTTTGTTTACATCGGTAATCTCGTATTCACCACGCGCACTTGGTTTTAAGTTTTTGGCAACTTCCACTACGCTGTTGTCATAAAAATACAAACCGGGAACAGCATAGTTTGATTTAGGCTGTTTTGGTTTTTCTTCAATGGACAAAGCAGTCATGTTTGCATCAAAATCTACCACACCGTAGCGTTCAGGGTCCGAAACGTGATAGGCAAACACCACTCCCCCATCGGGGCTATTATGTTGCTGTACCAATTCATTCAAACCGGAGCCGTAAAAAATATTGTCGCCAAGAATTAGTGCCACTTTATCGTCACCGATAAATTTTTCTCCAATGACAAATGCCTGTGCAAGTCCATTGGGAACTTTTTGCTCTTCGTAAAAAAATTTACAGCCTAAGGATTCACCGTCTCCTAATAGTTTTTTAAAATGCGGCAAATCATGCGGAGTTGAGATGATTAATATCTCGCGGATGCCTGCCATCATCAAAACCGAAAGGGGGTAATAAATCATTGGCTTGTCGTAAACCGGCATTAGTTGTTTGCTCACTGCAAGTGTAAGCGGGTGCAGACGTGTTCCGCTGCCTCCGGCTAAAATTATTCCTTTCATGATTCTTGTTCTGTTTTTTTGATTTTTAAACTTTCAAGGTTAATGTCTTCTTCCTCGTCATAAATTTCGAGTAAAGGTTCGGTAAATGCTTTCGTGGTGATGGATTTATCCAACGACAAAATTAATGCAGGAAGAATAATAAGATTGGTGAACATGGAAACCATGAGCGTGACTGCGGTTAGCAAACCTAATGCCTGAGTTCCTCCAAATGTTGAAGCACAAAATATTCCGAAACCGAAGAACAGAATAATGGAAGTGTAAATAATGCTGATGCCGGTATCGCGGAGAGTGAGAATGGCAGACTTGCGGATGTTCCAGTTGTGGAGTTTTAATTCCTGACGGTATTTAGCAAGAAAGTGAATGGTGTTGTCCACCGAAATTCCATAGGCAATACTGAACACAAGAATGGTGGAGATTTTAATCGGGATACCCAAAAAGCCCATCATACCTGCGGTAACCAATTGCGGAATTAGATTGGGAACCAGCGAAATCATCACCATGCGCCACGATGAAAACATTCCTGCCATCATCAGTGAAATAAGGAAAATAGCAAGCAGCAGACTCCAGAGCAAATTGCTTATCATGTATTCGTTGCCTTTGAGAAATACTACGCTTGTTCCGGTAAGCGTTACATTGTATTTATCAGGCGGGAAGATTGAATCAATTTTTGGCTGAATACTTTCTTTCAGTTTACGAAGTTGTGGTGTTCCAATATCTTCGATATGAGCAGTAACGCGGGTTATCTGTTTATTGCTGTCAATAAATGACTGAAGCAGGTTGCGGTTTTGCGTTTGTTCGGGAACATAGTCCAAAATGAAACCTTGCTCCTGTGCATTGGGAACGCTGTATTTTTCTGCATCGCCACGGTAGAACGCCTGCTTGGAGAATTTGAAAACTTCCAGTACGGAAAGCGGTTTTGAAAACTCGGGGTACGTAGCAATCACCTGTTGCAACTCATCAATTTTTTTGAACATTGCGGGGCTCATCACCTTGCCTTTCTTTTTGGTATCAATCTCAATTTCAAAGGGCATTACTCCGTTGAAATTCTTTTCAAAATATTTTAAGTCAGTGTAAACAGGGTCATAGCGCGGAAGATCGTCAACAATGTTTCCGGTGGTTTTCATTTTGGTGATTCCGTAAATGGAAACTGCCGTGAATAAAAGAGTAAAAAGGTAAACTACTTTACGGTGGTTGGTAACCAACGTAATCAGTTTCTCGACAAAGCCGCTGAAGAAACGATTGTCCAAATGCTTGGTATGTTTTACTGAAGGCGGAGCAAGGAAACTGAAAAAGATGGGAATGAGCGCTAATGAAAGAAAGAAAATAATCATTACGCTGATGGTTGCCACAACACCAAACTCTTTCATTATCTGGCTTTGTACAAGCAGGAAAGTAGCAAAGCCAACTGCAGTATTTGCATTGGTTAAAAACGTTGCATTACCAACTTTTGTAATTGTGCGCAGCAAGGCACGCGCCTGATTACCGTGCGTTTTATATTCGCGGTGGTATTTATTGATGAGGTAAATGTTATTTGGAATACCGATGACAATCAGCAGAGGTGGAATTAAACCTGTGAGGATGCTGATTTTGTAACCCATCATTCCCTGTAAGCCCATGCACCATACCACACCAATTGCAAGCACCAGCATGGAAACAAACACAATTTTAAATGAACGGAAGAACAGATAAAGAACAAATGAAGTAACAAATGCTGCGAGAAAAAGGAACATGGTTAATTCTTCGGCAACCTGCATGGCAACTTTACTCCTTATATAAGGTAAGCCCGAAAAGTGAACTTCTGTTTTTTGTTGTTCTTGAAATGCAGCAGCGGTTTCTTCTATCTGCAGCACCAGTTTATTTCGCTTTTTATTGTCCAGCACTTTTTTGCTCATGGTGATGAACATGATGGTGGTATGGGTTTCGGGATTGTAAATTACATTGCTGTAAAAGGGTAAGCCGGTGATGATGTTTTTCAGACTATCGAGTTCTTGCTGTGATTGCGGCTTGCGATTGAGGATGGGGAGAAAATCAAACTTCTTAAGACTGTCGTTGCGGGTTAGGTTGTAGAGCCTTGCAACGGAAACTACTTCTTCAACTCCTTCGAGTTTTTTCATTTGCTCGCCCAAATCATACCATGCATTGAAATGGTCGAGGTTGTAAATTTCTTTATCGGTTATGCCTGCAAAAAGGACATTGCCGTCTTCGCCAAAAAGTTTTTTAAAATTTTCGTATTCAATAAAGGTGCTGTCGTTTGAAGGCAGCATTTTGGCAAAGTCGTAACGTATCTCAGCAAAGCGGGCGTAGTAGCCCATGAGTGCTGTCAGCAAGCCAATGACAATAAGGATAGCTATCCTTTGGCGAAGAATGATTCTTGCTGAATTTTCCCACATATCTTTTCGGCAGAAACGGTTTTGATTAAATCAGTAATGAACGAAAGTAGAAAAAATATTACTACTAGTCCTCCACCTCAATTCCCATATACCTTAATACTTTGCTGTCGGTTTCATTGGTAGTAAGTTCGTCTACCATTGTTGAAATATAATCACGCAAGGTATTGGTTTCTGCCAGCAGCGTTTTGTCCTTTTCTTCAGAAGAAGGTGCAAGGTCTTCTGATTTTTTAGTCAAAGCATCACGCAGTTCTGCAAGTGCCTGAATTCCGCCAAGGCGCATGAACCATGCATTGTCGTTTTCAGCAACATCTTTAAAAAACGGAAGCGTGCGTTTGGTCATTTCAGCATCGTCTGTCCGTTGCAAAAAGCGACTGTAGAGCAAAATAAAACTGTATTTATCATTGGCATCGGTAAGGCGTTTATAGTTATTGACAAAGAAGGTTTCTTTTTCTCTTGCGCCATACTGCATGTAAACTGTTGCCACATCGGTATAGGTTTTAAGGTCGTCCATTTTTTCCAATTGTTCGGCATAAGCCAATCCTTTTTCTTTATCCAGTTTTGCAATAGCTGCCAAAGCCATTCCTGAAACATTGTAAGAAGAATCGTTCAACGCTTTTTCATACACCGCAAGCAGTTCGTTACCCGGGTGATTTTTAAGCAGATATTTTAAAGCAGCAGAACGAACAGCAGCTTTTTCATCGTTCTGCGCCATTGCTGAAAGTTTGGTTTTCAATTGTTCTTTGTCGGCATATTCAAGTCCGGATAAATAGCTGATGGTATTGGAGCGTAATTTCCAATAGGCATCATTCAATCCTTCGAGCACAACCATTTCAGCTAAGGAATCCTGTGAGTTTGATAATTTAAGCAATGCTTCCTGACGGTCTAAATAAAGCGGTGCAAAGTGATACTGATGTATGTATTCCGACAATTCTTTTTCTTCTTCTTTGGTACCGAGCAACATTTTTTCGGCATCAATATTTACCAGATCAGGTTTGCCTTTGCAGAGAAGTGCAAAGGTTTGTAATTGATCTTCCAACACAAGCTGATGACGCACTTTTTCTTTTCCGTGATATACATCAACATACATTGGAATTTTGTAAAGTGGTGTTGCTTCCCGGTCTTGTTTTTGTTCAATGGTTATGGTTAACCTGTCTTTTTCATCAGGGTATTCTGTTTCATCGTAGTAATACCATGAGATTCCTAATTCAGGGTGACCTTTGTCAAGAAACCACTGATTGAAAAACCAGTTCAAGTCTTCGCCTGTTACTTCTTCAAACGCGAGCCGCAACTGATGAATTTCAACGGAGGTAAATTTGTTTTTTTCTAAGTATAATTTCAAAGAAGCGAAGAATGCATCGTCACCAACTGCCTTGCGCAGCATGTGTAACACTCTGCCACCTTTTGCATAGCTGTGACTGTCGAACATGTCTTCTTTGTCGTTGTATTCAAAACGGATAAGGTCTTTTTTATCGTAAGCAGCTTCGCGCAGGTAATTGCTGAGGTCACCATCTAAGTGATGGTCGGCAGCTTCGCGCCCATATTTGTATTCGCGCCACAGGTATTCACCATACGTTGCAAATGATTCGTTAAGGGGGATGTTTGACCATGATTCACAGGTAACCAGATCACCAAACCAATGGTGGAATAATTCGTGTGAAATAATGTCTTCGTTATCGCCATCCAACATTTCGCGTGAGGTCTGTTGCAGAAACTCACCGTGTAAGGTTGCGGTTGTGTTTTCCATTGCTCCTGAAACATAATCACGTGCTACAATCTGCGAATATTTTTCCCATGCATAGTTTCCGAATTTGGAAGAAAAGAATTCCAGCATTTCAGGCGTATGTCCGAAAATTGCTTTTGCATATTTCTCGTATTCGGGCTCTACATAATAGTTAACTTCTATATTCTTCCACTTATCTTTTACAATTGCAAAATCTCCGGCTGCCATCATAGCAAGGTAAGGCGCATGACCAAGTGTTTGTTTCCAGTAATCAGTGCGGGTTCCGTTTTTGTTATTTACAGAAGATAGGAGTAACCCATTGGAAAGTGTTACAAATGCTGTGTCAATGGTCATGTATATTTCCTGAGTCATGCGCTCGTTAGGTGAATCAATGGTAGGAAACCAGCAGGAACTTGCTTCTGTTTCACCTTGTGTCCACACCTGACGGGGTTTGTTTTTGTCTTTGCCCAGCGGGTTAATGAAATACAAACCTTTATCGGAAGTAATGGCTTCGCTGCCACCTGTTTTGCGTTCTTCGGGCTTAGCAATGTAATCAATGAAGATTTTGTATTCTTCGGTGCGGGTGTAGGTCTTGTCTAATTTAATGCGAAGTTTCAGTGTGTCATATTCAAACTTCAATGGTGTTTTGCCGGTAGCGGTAAGCAGAAAAATTTCTTTTATTTCAAAACTTTTTGCATCCAACGTAAGCGAGTCCGTTGGATAGAAATACGGTTTAAATGATAGCGTTGCCTTGCCGTTAAGCTGTTGTTTTTCCCAATTGAAATTTACTTCCAGTTTGGTGTGAAGCAAATCGTTGATGCGTTTATTGGAAGCGCGGTAAGCGCTTTTGTCCATTACCTCATCATAGTTTTTCAGCCACTCTTCCATGTCAAATTCTGCGGTGTCGCTTTCAGTATTTACATCAGAAAGTTTTTCTTTGGGTTTGCAAGCGCTGAAAAACAGAACTGCAATTAGGATAATAAGAGATAGGATTTTATTCATGTCCTTTTTTGATTTAGCGGGCGAAGGTAGGAAAAGAGTCCGTAGTTATTTAGTCTATAATTCATAGAAAACAATAGCCATCTGACTATGGTTTATTGACTCTTTTCCTATATTCGTGCCTCTTAAATAAAAATACTATGGACGAAGAATTAGAATTGGCGATTGCCACAGCCGAAGAAGAAATGCAAAATGCGATTAACCACTTTGAATCTGAATTAACAAAAATCAGAGCAGGTAAAGCAAATCCGTTTATGCTGGATGGTATTCAAGTGCCTTACTATGGTACTATGTCACCACTTAAAAATGTGTCGGGTATCAACACTCCTGACCCGAAAACATTGGTTATTCAACCATTTGAAAAATCGTTGCTGAAAGATATTGAGAAAGCGATTCTGGATGCTAATCTTGGATTTACTCCTTCTAACGATGGTGCTGTTATCCGCATCAATATTCCGCCACTTACTGAAGAGCGCAGAAGAGGTTTGGTAAAAGTTGCAAGAACGGAGATGGAACATTGCAAAGTAAGTATCCGCAGCGCACGTAAAGATGCGAATGAATATATCAAGGGCTTAGTAAAACAGGGCATGCCCGAAGATATGGGCAAAGGTGCAGAAGAAAAAGTTCAGACCCTTACCAACTCGTATACGGCTAAAACGGATTCGCATCTAGAGAGTAAGGAGAAGGAGATAATGACGGTGTAGTTCGTCATTGCGAGCGAGGAACGAGCGAAGCAATCTCACCTAAAATAAATACAGTAACTCATTCCGGAGATTGCTTCGGGTGAAAAACCCTCGCAATGACGGAGCAACCATAATAATCTGCGTTCTATCACACCATGCAAAAGCGCTGGCTCACAAAACCAAAACCTGATTCAGAAATTGTCAGTTCGCTTACAACATCTTTAAATGTTGACATCAAACTTGCTTCGCTGCTTGCACAGCGCGGAGTAACAACGTTTGACGAAGCCAGACATTTCTTTCGTCCTGAGTTTAGTGACCTGCACAATCCTTTTCTGATGAAGGATATGGATAAGGCAGTAGCACGATTGGAACAAGCCATTGCTTCGGGAGAAAACATTTTAGTGTATGGCGATTACGATGTGGATGGAACAACTGCTGTTGCATTTTTCTACACTTTTCTTTCTACATTTTATAAAAACACCGACTACTATATTCCCGACCGCTACAAAGAAGGTTACGGTATTTCGTTTGCCGGAATTGATTTTGCGGAAGCCAATAATTTCTCACTCATTGTTGCTCTTGATTGCGGAATACGTTCTAATGACAAAGTAGAATATGCCCGTGAGAAAAAAATTGATTTCATCATCTGCGACCACCATTTACCCGGAGAAGAAACACCTGCAGCCGCTGCTGTGCTTGACCCCAAACAACCGGATTGCAATTATCCTTTTAAAGAATTAAGTGGTTGCGGAATTGGTTTTAAATTGGCACAGGCATACGCACAGAATAATAACATCCCGTTCACGGAACTTGAAAAATACATTGATTTAGTAGCGGTAAGTATTGCTGCAGATATTGTGAGTATTACCGATGAAAACCGTGTACTTACTTATTACGGTTTAAAAAAACTGAACGAAAATCCAAGCAACGGATTGAAGTCAATTATTGAACTCAACAACCTGAAACGTGAACTCACCATTAGTGATGTTGTGTTTATTATTGCTCCGCGCATCAATGCCGCAGGGCGTATTGCCAGCGGAAAGCAGGCGGTTGAATTACTGATTTCTTCTGCAAAAGATAATCACGGTGCCATGGCGCTGGGCATTAATCAAACGAATACGGAACGTCAGGTTTTAGATAAAGATATTACTGAACATGCGCTGAGCATGGTAGCAGAGAGTAAGGTGTTACAAAAACGAAAATCAACGGTATTATTTCACGAAACCTGGCACAAAGGAGTGGTTGGTATTGTTGCTTCGCGATTGATTGAAACGTATTATAAGCCTACTATTATTCTTGCTGTGGAAGATGGCTATGCAACAGGCTCGGCACGCTCGGTGCGCGACTATAATGTGTATGAAGCCATAGAAGCCTGCAGCGATTTGCTGGAACAATTTGGCGGACATAAATATGCAGCAGGATTGAAAATGAAAGTGGAGAATGTAGATGCTTTCTCCGAACGCTTTGAACAGTTCGTTACGCAAACCATCACCGAAGATATGCTTATGCCCTGCATTGAAATTGATGATGAACTGAAATTAGACAACATCAACGAAAAGTTTTTGCGCATACTGAAACAGTTTGCTCCCTTTGGTCCGGGGAACATGAACCCGGTGTTTATGACCAAAAATCTTTCGTGCAAAGGTTTTCCACGGGTGATGAAAGACAAGCACTTGAAGTTAGAGGTCTTTGATTCCGATAATCCTTTGCGCACTATTGAAGCCGTTGCTTTTAATATGGCTGAACATGTTGACAGCCTGAGCAGCAAAATGCCGTTTACTATTTGCTATACCGTTGAAGAGAATAACTGGAACGGCAAAACAAGTGTGCAGTTGAATGTGAAGGATATCAGGTTTTAAATTTAAATTAGAATAAAATGAAAAATACACTACTTGCATTGCTGTTATTTTCCTTAAACACGTTTGCTCAACCCGGTTGGCAAACATTAAAAGCAAAAGATTATTCCATAAAATATCCTGCTGATTGGACTGCTGATAAAACAGGACAAATGGGTGCTTCGTTCTTTTTGTTTTCACCTTTAGATTCTGAAAGTGATCCTTTCAGAGAAAATATAAATCTGATAGTACAGGATTTATCGGCCTACAATCTTGACCTGAATGGTTTTACAGCTTTGTCTGAATCGCAAATAAAAACAATGGTAAAAAACTCAAGTGTTATTGAAAACCTGCGAGTGAAGACTAATGGTAATGAGTTTCACAAAATAATTTATTCAGGCGAACAGAATGATTTGCTTTTAACCTTTGAACAATATTATTGGGTTAAAAAGAAGACGGCCTACATACTTACCTTAACCTGCAGCGAAGAAAGTTTTGATCGTTTTAAGAAAACAGGTGAAGAAATTCTGGCATCGTTTGTTTTGAAAAAATAAAATCTAAAACGATAATTCATGAGCATCAAAAACAGTCACGTTACTATTATGGTAAAAGACATGGATGTTTCGATATCATTTTATCAGACAATAGGATTTACCCTCGGGCAACGCTGGCAAAATGATTATGCCATGCTTGCAGCACCCGGTATTGTTATTGGGCTGCATCCTATTGAAAAAAGTCCGGCAGCAAAAGGCTCGGGCAATGTTTCGCTAGGCTTTACTTCCGACAATTTTGAAGAAACAATAGTGTTACTTAACAACGCAGGAATACAGTCAGAAATACGTGCCGAGGAAGCAGGTGACTTTGTGCATTTCAAAGATCCTGACGGAACTGAATTATATTTTATTAACCCTAAATACTAAACAAAATGAAAAACAAAATCGGAACAAAAGAAAAGCCATTGGCTTTAAAAACACCACCATTGACATCGGAATATACGATGCACGTTGATGAAAAAGATGGCAAAGAAGTTTTAGTCTGCACCGTTGGAAAAACAGTGTTACTGTATGACATTCGCTGCCTTACTGACCTTCACACAATGCTTAAAAAACATGGCGACTGGATGGAACTGGGAAGTGCTGATGAACAAAAACCTGCAAAAGAAGGAACAGTAGAAGCCTGGGGACGTTCACCAAAAAATCCGGTTGGAGGTTGGTATGGTTTAAAGAAAGGTTTGCGAGGAAGATTTGGCATGTATGTTCCTCCTTTGATGGAGGCGCTGGGATTGGCAGAGGTGGAGCATAATCCTAAGAATAACAGGATGCGGGCGAAGTAATGTCCTGAGTAAGAAATCAGAGGCAATCATAAAGATCATAATAATCAGCGTTCTATCCCTCTAAACAAACTTCCCCAACTCCTCATACAACTCCTTCAGCGGCAACCCCATTACATTGAAATAAGAGCCTTCAATTTTTTCAATACCAATATAACCGAGCCACTCCTGAATGCCATACGAACCGGCTTTGTCAAAAGGTTTGTAGTTGTCTAAATAGTAAGTGATTTCGTTTTCGGTAAGTGGTTTGAAAAAAACTTTTGTAGTAACAAAAAACGAGTGCGACTTATTTTTTGAAGTGAGCGTAACACCTGTAAACACCTCGTGCATATTTCCCGAAAGTGTTTTCAGCATATTTACCGCATCTGCATAATCTTTGGGTTTGCCTATTTCTTTTTCGTTTATCCACACTATTGTATCGGCAGTAATGACAACGGTGTTATCGTCAATTGTATTTTTAAACTCTGCGGCTTTCAGTTGACTGAGGTAAAGCGGAATTTGCTGTGCTCTCAGTTCTTTGGGAGCTGTTTCATCAACGGGTTTTATCTCTACGGTAAAATCAATACCCAGTTCTTTCAGCAATTGCTGTCTGCGGGGAGAAGCGGATGCAAGGATGATTTTCTTATTTATCTGAAGCATCTTTTTCTTCTTTCGGTAATTCTGTTCCAATAATTTGTGGAACGGTTTCATCAACCCTCTCCTTTGGAGAGGGAAGGGTGAGGCGAAAAACCAGCATAGATAATATCCCTCCTACCATCACCACTTTAGAAAGTGTGCTTGCAAAATGAAAATCACTTTTCTCTTTTGCACGAGCTGTTTTTATTACCAACCAAAGCGATGGCAACTGCACCGCAATTAAAAAATAAATCATGGAAATATAATCCTGTGCTTCGTATTGGTAATACTGAATGTAGCCAACAGCAGCAATTACCGTTAATGTAAAAACAATAGCCAGTAACTTTGCGGGAACAATACCTGCAACAATCGGAAAGGTCTTACAACCTGCACTTTTATCACCTTCCAGATCTTCCATGTCTTTAATCAGCTCACGCGAAAAAGTGGTGAGAAAAGCAAAAGCAAAATAAGCTTTCACAAAAAACAAATTGACAGAAATGGTGTGGTACACTTTTTCTTCTGCCATTGCTTCGTAATAAACCGGAAGCAAAACAACAATAGCTGAAAGACCTGCTATAACAATATTCCCAATCAGAATTTGCCGTTTGTAGGAATACGAATAAAACCACAACAAGCCACCCGAAATAACCTGTATCAATACATAATTTACATTGCCTATTTCCCATGCAGGTAATGCAGCAGCAAGCAATCCTGTAATACTTAAAGCAACATAACTATTCCATGCAGCATTTTTTGAAATTGTATTTCCTACAATGATTTTATCCGATTTATTGACAGCATCAATATCGGTATCCAAATAATCATTCACTACATAACCGCCTGCTGCAAGAAGTAATGTAGAGAGTACCAACAGCGCAAAACCAAGATTGGAAAATGCAGGAACAATATTTTCAAAACCTAGTAGTGTATCAATAAGGCACCACTTCACCAGAAGCATGGTGAGCGCCATTATTACCAGATTTTGAAAACGGATGAGGCGGAGAAAAGATAGTATTGCCACTGGTTACCGTTTACAGATTACCGATTACTTTTTCTCCTGAACCTTTTTCTCTTCGTATTCTTTGTTCAGTCCGGCAAGAATTTCGGAAGTGATATCAAGAGCATCGTTTGCCAGTAATACACCTGCGCCTGTTCCTTTAGCAAGAACAAACGTGTAGTTATGGTCTTTGTTGTATTTTTCAAGATACTCGGTAATTAACTGCTGCACATCTTCGTTAAGATTTGCTTCTTCCTGCATCAGCTGCGCACCTAATTCCTCTTTTAGTTGCCCGATGGATTGTTGTGCTTCCATGCTTTGTTGTTGCAAAGCTTGGTCTTCTTCCTGCAACTGCTGCATTTTTATTTGTTGTATTGCCTGACTCATCCCTTCAGCTTTTGCTTCAAACTCCTGTGCTTTGCGTTGTAATGCTTCTGCTTTGCTGCCCAATGTGCTTTCCAGCTGACTTGATTTTGAGCTGATTTGCGAAAGCATCGTATTTCGCTTTGCTTCCAGTTGTTTTTCTACATCATCAACATATTCATAATTGGTCAGCAGGCTGTCGATATTCACATACACCATAGTAAGGTTGCGTGAAATGCTGTCGCGGTTGGCAAGTAAATCAGCATCTGTAACCACCTCATCCTTTTTGCCTGAGAAATGGAAATAATAAAGCACACCAACTGCTACCACCAGCACTGCATTAATTGCAAGAGAGATTTTGTTCATCATTTTTATCTTTTTAAAAAATCA
>CAMBRL010000088.1 GCA_945870105.1 Chitinophaga pinensis | reverse complement strand
CCGGCATCAAATCAAACGGTGAAGTTTTTATTCAGCTGTTTATTTTTTACAGAATTTACTTAAAACAAATCATCACCGTTGCTCTTTTGTTGGCAGGCATTTTCAGCATTTCAACCTATTTTATTCTGCGCGAAAAAATACTTGAACTCTACACCTATTACGGAACCGATTCTATGAATTCGCAGAGCTATTTCAATGTTTTTGAAAACATGTATTCATACCTTAACTATTCCAAATATCCTGTGTTTTATTTATTCAACACTGTATTTTTTTCGTTGCTTGTGTTTACGGTTTACTATCTACTCTCCTCTTCAGTACAAGGAAAAACGCAGGACGAAATACTGCCCCTAAAAAACATATGGGCTGCATTGCGCAAAAGATTTCTTACCGTTATTATTTTCATTGCCTTGCTCAACACCATTTTCTTTATCCCTGACGGAGGTTCATTTTTTGTGTTTGCATTAGTTTCGCCAGTATTATTCCTGATTATTTATGCCTGCCTGTATGAGCAAATCTATTTTATCCCTGCCTTCAAACGCTGCTGGAAAATTCTGAAAGGAAACTGGTTTAACCTGCTTGGCCTTGCGCTGATACTTTCACTTCTTGGTTCAATTTATTTCTTTGTCTTTAATTCACCGTTTTTGTTTTTCTATTTTGAAATCATCACCTGGAACCTTAATGTTTCGCCCGAAACCCTAAGCAAAATATTTCAGATTTTTATCACCTTCCTTTCGCTCTTTGCAATGGGCATTGTAGTACCTATTGTATTAATTGGTATCGGATTAAAATTTCATTCACTGCTTGAAATAAATGAAGCCGCTGAACTGAAGCAACGCATCAGTAACATCGGAATTAAAAAACAACGCTATGGAATGGATGTGGAGAACTAGCACGTTACTTTTTATTTTGCTGACTTTCTGTTCCGTTGTATTTGGTCAGGATTCTACTGCTGTTCTTGCTGAAATCGAAACTATAACGGAAGTAAAAAAGACTGAACCCTCTGTTGAACTGAAAAAGTTTGACGAAAAACGCTGGCAAAACCTGACCAAGGATCTTAACTACAACGAAGCTGTTAAAAAAAAGGAAAAAGAAAAGGAACCGTTTTCAATGCCTAAGTTCAACTTTAATCCCATGGTAGTGAAAGTGGTAGTAGTTACATTGGTAATTATTGCGCTGGTGTTTTTGCTGTGGAAAATTTTCGGAAATGCAAAGTTTCTGAAAAATCAGAAAATAAAGGGAGGCGAATTTTCTTTCTTAGACGAAGCAGAAGAAAACCTTGAAGAATCAGATTTAGAACGATTTCTTCGGGAAGCGTTGGAGAAAAAACAATACAAAATTGCGGTGCGCATCTATTACCTGATGAGCATAAAAGAGTTGATGCAGCAAAACTTTATTGTATGGAAAAAGAACAAAACCAATTTTGAATACCTTACCGAAATGCATGAACGCAAAGAGTTTGAGCACTTCCGTTCTCTTACGCGGGCTTTTGAAATTGTGTGGTATGGCGATGTAGAGATTGAAGAAAAAGAGTTCGTTGTATTAAGTCCTTCGTTCAGCAGTTTTATCAACTCAATCAGAAGTAATGGGCAAAAATAATATCCCTATAATTATTTTTCTGATTATTTTGCTGGGGCTTGGCGTGGGTATTTATTTCTGGTACAGCAATGTTGAAAAACCCAAACACAGCTGGTACGAAACGTATAAAAATGACAAGAAAGAACCTTACGATACCTATGTGATAGCTGAGATGCTGGAAAAATATTTTCCTGCAAAAAAATTCAATGTTATCCGTAGGCCGCTGCACGAAAGTTTGCCGCGCAACACAGGAAACAACTATATTTTTATTGGTTCTGGAATGTTTTTAGACTCGCTGAGCGAATTGAAATTACTGGACTATGTAGATCGCGGAAACAATGTGTTTCTCTCTATTCCGTCTATTCCATACATTATTGAGGATACCTTAAACCTGAGTATTTGCGAATACTATTATCTCACCAATAATTATTCAGATTCTTTAGCACATCTGAATTTTTATCAGCCGGATTTCAAAAGTAATCCGAGTTATGAATTTGCTTACCGTAACCTGAATGATACGTTGGAATACTCTTGGTCATACATTATGGATACCTGCATAAATCCTGAAGCACAACCTGTTTTTTATGCCTATATGAATGATACATTGACAAACTATATGCGCATTTCATTCGGCAAAGGGTATTTCTATATTCACACTACTCCGCTGGCGTTTACCAATTTTCAATTGATGAACAAACGCTCTCTTGAGTATGCAGAAAAAGTATTTTCGTACTTACCCGAAGGTGATATTTATTGGGACGAGTTTTCGAAAATTCCGATTGAGTATAAAAGTGAAGACACAAACCAGGGTGGCGAACTGAAGTGGGAAAAAAGTCCGTTGTATTTTATTCTGTCACAGCCGGCACTTAAGACTGCATGGTATCTTATTCTTGCGTTGGTGCTGCTGTTTATTCTTTTCCGTGCCAAGCGCAGACAACGGGCTATTCCGGTGCTTATTCCCAATACCAATACATCATTAGAGTTTGCCGAGACTATAGGCAGAATTTATTACCTGCAAAACGACCACAAAAAATTAGCTTCGCAGAAAATGAAACTGTTTCTGGAAGGTATACGCAACCGTTATAACATTGCCACCAACACTATTGACGATGCTTTTATACTGAAGCTGGCTCAGAAATCACAGGTGCCGCATAAAGAGTTAGAACGTTTGTTTGAAAACTATAAAGAGATAGAAAATCAAAAGAGTATTAACGAAGAAAGCCTGATTATATTTAACCAATCCATTGATAATTTTTATTCAAAAGCCAAGTAATTATGGAAGAAAATCAAACACCCAACACCGGACAAACACCTGAGTTTAACATCGGAACTCCTTCACCGCTTGCTGCGGAACTGAACAAACTGAGCGAATCGGTTTCCCGTGTAAAAAGCGAAATACACAAAGTAATTGTGGGGCAAGACCAGATGATAGAGCTGCTGCTGGCAGGGCTATTCACTAGCGGACACATTATTCTGGAAGGTGTTCCCGGTATTGCAAAAACGCTAACCGCAAAACTGCTATCGAAAACATTGTCGGTTAATTTTTCGCGTATTCAATTCACGCCTGACCTGATGCCCACTGATGTAATCGGCACAACGGTTTATAATATGAAATCATCGGAGTTTAATTTTAAGAAGGGTCCTATTTTCTCGAACATTGTGCTGATTGACGAGATCAATCGCTCTCCCGCAAAAACGCAGGCTGCTTTGTTTGAGGTGATGGAAGAGCGCCAGATTACAGTGGATGGTGTTACGCATTATTTAGAGTTCCCGTTTTTTGTAGTGGCCACGCAAAACCCCATTGAACAGGAAGGAACTTACAAACTGCCCGAAGCGCAATTAGACCGTTTTCTGTTTCGCATAAAGATGACCTACCCAACATTGGAAAACGAAAAAGATATTCTGAGAAAGTTCCGCAATGATTTCAACTTCCAACATACAGGTGATGTGAAAAGCATTTTGAATGCAATGGATTTGCAGGCAGTGCGCTCGCTGATTGAAAAAATTCACATCAAAGACGAGTTGCTGGATTACATCGCAACGATTATACACAACACGCGCAACAACGGTGATTTGTTTCTAGGTGCTTCGCCACGCGCTTCGCTGGCGATTATGAAAACGAGTAAAGCGATTGCAGCAATGAGAGGCCGCGAGTTTGTTACGCCTGACGACATCAAGTTTGTTGCGTATCCTGTATTAAATCACCGCATCATTCTTTCGCCTGAACGCGAGATGGAGGGAACGGAGACGGAGCAGGTGATTAAAGAAATAATTGAGAAGGTGGAGGTGCCAAGGTAAAAAGCCAAATAGCCACAAGTGAAATAGCCAAGTAGCAACCGCATGAATTTACTCCGAAACTTATACCTCACCAATCGCTTCTTCCTTGCTGGAGCAGCTACGGTTGCGTTGTTTGTGTTCGGGTTTATTTTTCCGGTGGTGTTTCCTGTGGCGCAGATTGTGTTGATTGCGCTGATTGCTTTTTTTGTGCTGGATATTATTCTGCTGTTTCGCCCGTCAGCGCAGGTACTTTGCAAACGCATGGTGGGAAAAATGTTTTCGCTGGGCAACGATAATCCGGTGCGTTTAGACATTATCAACCACTCGGCACAGCAACTGAAGATTACCATCATTGACGAAATTCCTTTTCAGTTTCAGATGCGTGATATGCGGATGCGCATTGTTTTAAAGTCAGGCGAAAAGCAATCGCTGGGCTACAACCTGCGCCCGGTTATCCGGGGCGAATATATTTTTAATAATGTAAATATTTTCGCGCAAACGCAATTTGGACTGATACAGCGCAGGTTTGTGAAGGAGACAAATGAGATGATTAAAGTCTATCCTTCAGTGATGGACATGAAGAAGTATGAGCTGCTGGCCATGTCAAAGATTTCGATTTATCAGGGCGTGAAAAAAATCCGCAGGCTGGGACACAGCTACGAGTTTGAGCAGATAAAAAATTATGTGCAGGGCGATGATTTCCGCAGCATCAACTGGAAAGCCACAGGGCGCAAGGCCGAGCTGATGGTGAACCAATATGAGGACGAGCGCTCGCAACAGGTGTATTCGCTGATTGACAAAAGCCGCACCATGCGCATGCCTTTCAACGGACTGAGTTTGCTGGACTATTCCATCAACGCCAGTCTGGTGATTTCTAACATTGCGTTGAAGAAACACGACAAATCGGGGCTGCTTACGTTCTCCGATAAAATAGGCAGTTCTATAAAAGCCGACCGCGGACAAAAGCAACTGCGCATGATTTTAGAAGCGCTGTACAACGAGGAAGAGCGCAAGATGGAAGCCAACTACGAACTGATGTATAACGCAGTGCGCAACCTGGTGCGCGGGCGCAGTTTGATTTTCTTCTACACTAATTTCGAGAGCCTGTATGCCTTAGAGCGTGTGCTTCCGTTGTTGCGCAGAATTAACAGCACCCACTTGCTGGTGGTTATGTTTTTTGAAAACACGGAGGTAAAAGATTTCTCAACCTCGGCTGCAAAAGATGTGGAAGAGATTTATCTGAAAACGATCGCACAGAAATTTGTGTCTGAGAAAAATCAGGTGGTGCAGCTGCTGAGACAATATGGCATTCAGAGTATTCTTACGCGCCCCGAAGACCTTTCTATTAATACAGTGAATAAGTATCTGGAGTTGAAAGCGAGGGGGATGATTTAATATTACCATCTCATAAGGTAAAGAAGAAATCAATCCTTCTTAAGCACCGTACCAAACACCCTGTCCCAGATAGTAAACATAGAGGCATAGTTGCCTTTCACTTTGGAATGGTGCAAATCGTGGTTCTCAGTCGGGTTCAGAAAAGGAATGTATTTGCTGATAGGCGAACGCAAATCAGAATGTATCTCCACCTCGTGCAGGTTGCGGATAACACCATACACCAGAAAAGCATAAAAATTAACAGGCATAATCAGCAGCAGCGCACCAATACCAAGAAATGAGCCCACGCTGCCAATCATCCACTCCAGCGGATGCACATAAATATACTCCAGCGGAAACGGTGTTATTGCCTGGTGATGAATGCTGTGAATTTTGCGCAGCAGAAATTTATTCTCATGCATCAGGCGGTGAGCAAAATAAAACCACGCATCGTCAATAACAAAAATGAAAGTAACCTGCACCGGAATTAACCACCACACAGGAATAGAAGTTTCAAAAATAATATCCGCAAAGAAGTACATCGAAACCGCAGTAATAACGGCAAGAATAGCAAGGTTCAATAAAATAAGCGGTAGGCGTTGAAAGAAAATGCCTGGCTTATATGGTTTTTCCTGAAGACGATACTTTTTAAACACATCGGTATAAAGCACCAGCCACGAATACACTAATGCAATGATGTTTCCTGCAAGCAGAACACCCAATGTGATTAGTATAATGTCGGTATTGGTCATTTAGCGTGTAGCGTAAACATTGTAAAGCGCGGTTTCTTCCAGCGCCTTTTCTTTTTCTTTCACAATTTTAGTCAGTCCATGTCTGCGCAATAAATCCGAAATAAACTCAACGCGGCTTTCCATGTCATGCACTTCTACTACTACTTTGTTAATCTTTTTCCAATCCTCTTCTTTTATTCCTTTGATAGCAGAAAGTTCGGCACCCTCACAATCAATTTTCAACAAATCAATTTTCTCAATTTTATATTCTTCAATCACCGAAGAAATGGTGCGTAGTTCGCAAGTAATCATTTGTTTCCCGCTGCGCAAAAACCGTGCTACTAATCCTGCAAGCGAAGTGGGCATCCATTTCATCCATTGCATATCGGCTGGCGCATTTTTCATGCTGCCTTTCACAGCATTTTCAAAAGCATCAGGATTTTCGTCCCACATCTCGGGATGCGAAGTAGAAAGCGCAGGTGTATTCGGGAAATAAGAAAACGAAGTAGTACCGTTCGCATCCGATGCACCGTATTTCAGCGCAAAAAATCTTCCTTTGCCAAACTTCTCTGCGTTTGTTTTCAGTACCTCATAAATTTCGGGAATAGGTTCAAACGCAAATACTTTTACGTTACTGAACTTCTGTACCGCACGCACACCAAACACACCTATGTTGGCACCCACATCAAAAACCACATCGCCATCGTTAATAGAAATGCCGTGTTGCATATAGCCCTCCACATGGTGGTCAAGCATTTTGGCTTCGGGTTTTCGGAGACAGAAAATTTCGGTTCCGTCAATCAGTTTGGTCGTTATCATTTAATAAGCTGTCAGATTTTTGCAGCGGCAAACATAGATAAATTGTTTAACCAAAAATAGAACGCAGATGATTATGATCGTTAATATCCGTTATGATTAAAATCAGCGTAAATCATAAGAAACAGCGTTCCATAACTACTACCACTCCTTCAGAATTTTTTCTGCGTCATTCTTGAATTGTAAATCTTCAAGATAAAGCTCCTTGCGCGGAGTCATGCCTGTAATTATTTTCATGTAGGCTTTGCCCTTTTCTTTGTAATCGTTTTTATAAAGCGCCTCTGCATAATAGTATAAGGTGCCAAAATCGTGGGGCGAACATTTAGCAACACGCTCAAGGTATTCAAGCCCCGTTTCGTCATCGGGCCATGTAAGCACCAAGGGAATATAAGGCGCCTTGATATACATATAGCCCATAATGCGTTCGCCCGCACAACCGGAATAATTAGGATCAAGTTCAATCAAATGCTCCGTGTTTGATTTCATTTTGCCTATTACACCATCCCAGCCTGCTTTCAACGCACCCACTTCGTTTGCCCATAAGCCCAAAACACAGATGTATTCAAACAGCACGGGAGCCGAGCCGGGATATTTCTTGACCAGTTTCTCACCAAGGTTTTTACCCTTTTCAAATGTTGATTTTTTAGCGCTGGCAGTGGGGCAGGCAAAACGGCCTTTGTAATTATAGCAGCGCACAAGATAAAGGCCTGTTTCTTCTTCCTTATATCCCTCGGCATAAACTTTTTCAAGCGAGGCAATGGCTTTATCTATTGTTTCGGATTTTGCCATTAAACCAACTGCGCCTTCGGCACGAATTTCATACAACTTTTTTCCTTCGCTCAAAAGGTCACTGGCATTGTTGGGGTCAGGAAAAGCAAAAGAGGAAAAAGAAAAGATGACAATGAACGCTGCAGAGAGCAGCATTAAGGATAAACTATTTTTAAGCAACCTTGTAATCAAGAAATAAAATGTATGCGTTGGGTAAAATTAGTCTTTATTTCCGAAAAAACAAATAGCGCCTTTGGATTTTTATCCCCACACTTTTGCACCTTCAGTACAATTGGTGCAAATATCAATCTCTGAACGCGATTTTAAAATTGCCGAACGGAAGTTCTGATACTTTTCGTTTTGCCACAGCTGCGCAAATGATGTTTCTTTCAAATCACCAAACTGGTGAGTAGCATCTTTATCAAAACAGCAGGGAACCACTAATCCGTCCCAGGTAATTACACACGAATGCCAGAGTTTCCAGCAATGGTTCAGCAAAGGGTTTTTAATATCGAAGGAGCCACTTTTGTTCTTTTTGTAGCGCGAGTATTTATTGTTATCCGGAATTAACTGATTAGGATCGTTTTCATAATCATACACCTGAGCGGTCTTAAATTTCACTTCATCCACACCATATTCCAGTGCAAGTTTCTTCACATCCTCCACCTGATGTTCATTAGGCTTCACCACCAGAAACTGAAAAATAATGTGAGGCGTTTTTGATTTCAGTTCCTTCTTCCACTTCACAATATTCTTGGTTCCTTCCAACACTTTCTCCAGCTTCCCTCCTATTCTGTATTGCTCATACACTTCCTGCGTAGTGCCGTCAATAGAAATAATTAAGCGGTCTAATCCGCTCTCAATTGTTTTCTTTGAATTAGCATCATTTAAGTAATGTGCGTTGGTAGATGTTGCAGTATAAATTCCTTTATCAGAAGCATATTTTACCATATCCAAAAAAGCAGGATTTAAATAAGGCTCACCCTGAAAATAGAATATGAGGTACAATAAATCTTTATAAAGTTGGTCAATGGTATCTTTATAGAACTCCTGCTTCAGCATTCCCGTTGGTCGCGTAAAAAAACGCAACCCGCTTGGACATTCAGGACAACGTAAGTTACAAGAAGTAGTAGGCTCAATAGAAATGCTGATAGGCAACCCTAGCTGTACCGGCTTTTTTGAATACTTGGAATAATAGTAACTGCCCAACACTTTCAAAGCGTTAACAGCCCTGCGCGGTGTGGTTTTTGATAAAAAATTAAGTCCGTCTTTGGCTCTTGCAGCAAACATGGTGGGCAAAGATAGGAATAGTGGTATCTTTGTTGCTGTTAAAACACAAAATCAACCTTATATTAAAGATGAAAATCATTAAAAAAATCACAACTGCTCTAATTCTGTTTATTTCAGTTTTCTCTTTATCTGTTTCAGCGCAAACTGCAGAAGTAAAAATTAAAACCTCTGCTCAATGCGGTGAATGTAAAGAACGCATTGAAAAAGCACTTGCGTTTGAAAAAGGAATAAAATCTGCTACCGTTAATACAGAAGACCAGATGGTTACAGTTGTTTATTACGACAAAAGAACAACGCCAGAAAAAATACGTGAAGCCATTGCTAATATGGGTTACGATGCCGATGATGTTCCTGCCAAAAAAGAAACCTACGATAAACTTCCTAAGTGCTGCAAAAAAGGCGGACATTGATTTTTGCAGATGAAGAGATTGGCAATTTTTGCTTCCGGAACAGGAAGCAATGCAAAAAGACTGATTGATTATTTTTCAGGTAACCAATACATTTCAGTTGCACTATTAATAAGCAACCGAAAAGAAGCAGGTGCTTTGGAAATCGCCCGTAAAGCAAACATTCCTGCAATCAGTTTCTTAAAAGAAGAGTTTTACAATTCTTCAACAGTCATTGAAAAACTAATTTCGGAAAAGATTGATTTTATTGTGCTTGCCGGCTTCCTCATAAAAGTTCCGGACAACATCTTAAAAGCATACGAAAACAAAATCGTCAACATCCACCCTGCCCTGCTCCCTAACTTTGGAGGCAAAGGAATGTATGGCTTAAACGTTCACAAAGCCGTTATTGAAAGTAAAAAAAAGGAAAGCGGCATTACCATTCATTTGGTGAACGAGCATTATGATGAGGGAAAAGTTTTGTTTCAGGCTGCATGCCCTGTTTTAGAGAATGACACACCGGAAATGTTAGCTACACAGGTGCAGGAACTCGAACACAAATATTTCCCCGTAGTAATTGAGGATTTTATTTTGACAACTGCTGCCGATTAATTACTAATTTCTGCATTAGTCCTTCATATTTATTAATCACAGAATTCCACGAATAAAGTGTTCTTACTTTTTCGCGATTATTTTCAATTCTGCTTTTTCTTAAATTATCATCAAAAGCTTTATCCATAGTAACAGCAATATCCTTTGCTGATTGAAAGTACTCAGCATCATTGTTCAATATAGTTTTATTAAAAACATTATCGTGAGCACAAATGAAAGAACCGGCAGCCATAGCTTCAAGCAGAGATGGATTTGTTCCCCCAACCGTGTGTCCGTGAAAATAAATAGCACAAAAATGTCGAAGATTATTTAACTCAACAATGTTGTAAATGCCTCCGGCAAAAACAATATCTTCATTTTTAAATTTCGCTTTAAGATATTTTCCTAAGTTATTGTCGCTATTCCCCACTACAATGATTTTTCTTCTCGTTGCTGACAGCAACCATCCTTCAAGTATGGTTTCTATATTGTTCTCCGGTTCCATTCTCGCTATCAATAAATCATAATGCTGTTTTTCTAGGTGGTATTTTTCTAAAACTTTATCATCGGGATTATCAAACAAGTCTGCTCCGTATGGAATATAATCCGAATCTATCCTGTATTTTTCTTTAAGGTAATCTTGAATGCCAATTGAATCTGCAACCCAATATTGACTGTATTTTACAGCCAGTTTTTCAGCAAATTTTAAAAACTGTTGAACTAATGTTTTGTATTTCGTTCTCTTCCATTCCAAACCATCCATATTGGAAAGAACAATAGCATTGGAAGAAAATAACCATCCCCAAACAGAACTGCTGGTATAACCAAGTTGAAGTATCAGATCAAAGTTTCTCTTTCTGCTGTCAAGTATGCAATTCAAATCATAGACAAACTGACCTGCAGTTCCAATCTTAAACTCCGGGTCATAACAATGAATAATATTTATATCATTCCATTTATTAATTTGATAAGAGTGATTATGGGGACTGTAAACAAAAACATCATGCCCTTTTTGCGTTAAACCCTTTGCTAAATATTCTGCAAACTGTTCAAATCCTCCATATTGATTGGGAATACCGCGTGTTCCTAAAATTGCTATTTTCAATTATTGGGTAAGTCTTTTAAAATAATATCAAATGTTTCCGAAATTTTCTCAGCATGAATGTCTGAAGTAAAATATTCTTGAAACCTGTGCTTTCCTGCCAATCCATAATCCAATATTCTATTTGGGTTTTTGGCGAGGAATAAAACAGAAGACTTCAGTGAACCAACATCTCCCGGCTCAAATAACAATCCCGTCTCATTTTGTTTTACAATTTCTTTTAGCCCGCCATGATTAGCTGCAATCACAACTCTGCCTGCAGACATGGCTTCAATGGCAACCCTTCCAAAAGGTTCAGGTTTTGTAGATGGAACCACAACAACATCTGCCCACTCATAATGCAATTTTGCATCACCTGAAAATGGATGGAATGAAACAAATTCGGTCAACCTGTTTTTATTTATATACAAGTGGAGTTCCTCTATAAAATGATTCTGATTTTCAAAAACGTCACCAACAAATCTCACTGATATTCCTGTTATTCCTTCATTGACGATTTCTTTTAATGCTTTTAAGAGCAACAAATGGCCTTTCCATGAATTAATTCTTCCTATCAGTAAGAGATTAAGTTTGTCAACATCATTTATAGGCCTTACATTAGAATATCCATCAAAACCATTGTAAACAACAAATTTATTTTTTGACTTTAATGAGACGAAAGCATCCTGAGTAGCTTCAGAATTGAAAATAAAATAAGCCGAACGAAAGTTCAATAGCCAGGTAAAAATATGTTTGATAATCCCTGTCGGAATTTCTCTAACATGAATTATTCTTTTAGTTCCTGCAACTGTATCTGCAAGAATATGACCCAAAACAACTATCGAGTTAATATATACTAAATCATAATTGCGTTGGAGCGACTTATTTTTTTTTAATGTCTTAAATAAGTCAACCAAGGGTTTAAAATTGAAATCTTGTATATCCTTTTTTCTTATAACCGAAAGTTCCTCCATTCGAATATCATCAATAAGCGGAGCTAATAACTCTAATATGGGGCCTTCTTTAGGTAGTATTACCGTAATATGTGCCTGAGGATAATTAGTTTTTAATGTCATTATTACATCGACAAAACTTCTGTCTGAACCATATAATTCATAACCCTGATGTATGCAAAGTATTTTCATTACATCATTATATATCTAGTAAAGAAATCTAACATCGTGAAACTTCATTGCATATTTTAGTGAAACATAAAAAGTATACGTTTTCGAAAAAAACATTTTAAGAATATTATCGGAATGAATTACTGCCCATGAGCTTTTGAGGATTCTGAATCGCTCCAAAGCAATTTCAGTATCTGAGAAATTTAATAATTGAGAATCATGGGCAATAACATAATCAAGCACTACTAAATTCCTTTTTAATTTCTGATACTTGAGCATAAAGCTTGTATCTATTCCATAAAATCTAAGCCGCTCATCAAATAGAGCATTATTATTTTCTCTGAAGAAATTAAGCCGTATAATCATCCCGCTTAGAATAGCCACGGTATTTTTACAAGGGAGTAATCCATTTTTAACTTTTTTCCAGAACCTCCCTTTAACAAAAAAATAATTTCCGGGGCTAACAATGGTATTACCTGATTTTACAATCGGCAGAAACAAATCATTGTCAGAATACTCATTTAAAGCAGAATAAAAAATGTCAATAAAATTATTCCCAAACAAAGAATCCTGATCTAAAAGCAAAATATAGTCAGCGTTTATATTTGCTTTGATAGTTTTATTGTAAACAACAGAAAGGGATGTATTTTCAGGTGTGTTGATATAGTCAATCTCGTGAAAATTATTTTTTAATTCATCTAAAAATATTCTGTTGTCATCATTTTCACTATTATCCCAAATGACCAGATTTGTATTAAAACGTTGCAAAGCACTAAAACAGGATTTCAAAGATGTTATAGTCTTACAATTATTCAGAGTTTGTTTATATATAACAACCAGAATTACAAACTTAGGCTTCATTCGTTTCCTCAAATAATCTTACTTGCAACTTTGCAATCATTAAAAATGTCAGTATGTATAATAACAACAATTGCGCAGATGCAACAGAGTAATGAAATGCAAAAATATAAATGTAAGCGCAAAAGTAACCGATGACTGTATACAACAAACAAACAAAATCATTAGGTAATCTTATAGATAACGACTGTATTCGTAAAGTATAGAGGTATTTGAAAATGCTTAAGGTTAAATAAAAGTATATCAGGCCGAAGACACCAAAAACAGCCATAGAACTTAAATACCATGAATCGAATGCGGATTCTGCAACAGAAACTCCAAGACCCATTCCTGCAAATTCAAACAAACCGGGGGCTTTAGCATATTGAACAATTCTGCCTAATGCAGAAGTATCTTCAACTGCTGAGAAACCATATATAATGAGAAAAAATGTTAATCCTACCAATAACAAAGGGAATATAATAAGTAAAGCAAAGTTCATCTTTTTAATAAATCTTATAGCAATACATGATATAATGGCAATTCCTAATGCAACGAATGAAGCCCTGACCTGAGTAGTATATATGCCAATAATTAATACTACAAAAAATAGGATATAAAATACTCTGATTGGGAATGTTGACTTACTTATAATCTTATTAAAACAAAATAATGCAGGCACTACTAAAAACAATCCGTATTCAATAGGTGAAACAAAAACGCTGGACGACCTTAGATTTCCATCCCGAATAAATGTGTATTGAACAAATCGAGGATCTTGTTGAAATTTCTCAACTTTACCCCGATAAATAAATTCATAGCTCCATAATTGTGTATAATCTCCGTCAAAATAAAAATACTGATACGACCCATAGACAACTATAATTACAGAAAAAATCAACAGCGTAATTTTAAGAGTTGTTATATCTAAACTTTTAAAGATACCAACCTTATAAAGTAAAAATGCAATAAGTATTGGTAAAAAGTAATCTCTCCATGACATTACTATTGAAAAAAAAGTATACCCATGGATTATGCCGGAAATGATTCCGGCAATAGATATTATCCCGATTACTATCAAGAGTTTAATTTCAAATCCTTTAGAATATATTTTTCCGGTAATTACTATGTGAAAAAAAAGAAGAATGCTGAGAAATACCACCAAATACTCTCGCCAGGCTTTTGCTATGAAATAAGTAGTGTCAGTGAAATAAGATTCGATAGGTATAAAGATGAAATCATAAAACACTATTAGAAACAGAAGTATAACTGTAAAAATTCTTTTACCTGAATCAAAAAGGCTTAAATTAAATGCAAAATAAGCTGACAAGAAACATAATGCGACTAAAAACCCTACCATACTATCCAAACATTTTAGTAGAAATAAATATCATGTTCAACCTAACAATTTAAACAACAGATGATTTTTGCATGTTCTTATAAACACTATATTTTAGAACAAGAATGAGTGTAAAACTAAAGAGTGATGCCCATGCTGCACCTGCTATGCCATAAAGGGGAATCAATATTAAGTTAAGTAAGATATTAGCTATCGCTGCCATGCAGGTAGTCCACATAATGGCTTTATCGCGTTTAAGTATATATAAGTGTGTATGGTAAATCAACGAAAAATTAAAAACAATTTTTGATGTTGCAAGTAAAAAGAATACGATAAGATTATTTGAAAATTCAGGCTTATCGAGGTAATGAACTACAGGAAAAATCCCAACACCCATAATTATAAAAGTTACTCCTGTAACCAATACAAGTTGCTTCTTATACGATAAGAATACTTGCTGGTATTTATCCTTATCCTTTGAAAAACTTTCAATAAGTTTCGGATAAAATATCATCACTACAGTAACCTGCACTACAATTTCAACAAGGTTACCCATTCCTGCAAAAAAAGTATATATTCCTACTTCAGTTTTCCCGAGGTAATAATCCAAAAGATAACGGTCAGAGAATTCAACAATCCTATAAGCAACAGTTCCAGCGAAAAAAAACAAACTGGCAAAAAAACCTGTTCTGATATAGTTTGTATCAATAGCTGTTTTCCTGAAAGGCTTAAATTTTAAACGCCTTATTAATATTAGTGATAACAAAACAGAAGCAGACACTCCTGTCAGCCAGGCATAAAAAACCACTTCAATATTGTAAAAAAAATCCCATTCGAGCAGCCAAGCTGAAACTATAACATATACCCATGACCCCGAACGCAGAAACAGAATAATATTAGAAGTTATCGGTCTCGAAAAAATTATAAATAATCTGTAGAATTCCTGCGAAAGATGCTCGAACACCAATACGGCATAAAACAAAATAATGTACTTTGTACTGATGGCATTAAAGAAAAACAAAAGATAAAGAGTGGGGAGAAATACAATATACGAACCTAAATAAAAAACAAACTGATCGCGCACCATTGCACCTCTATCTTCGAGTGGTACTTGTAATAAAGTTCGGGCACTGTAGCTATGAAAATCAAATCCTAATATGAGAATGGAGAGTGTGATGGATACATTGAATATTCCGAAAACTCCAAGTTCTTCTAAAGTGAGGTAACGTGCAATAAAAATTGCAAATAAAAACTTAGATACAAGAGTGATACCTCTGAAAAATAAGCTTAACCCTGCTACTTTGAACAATTTAGAAAATGGTTACAATTTAAAACGCAGATGAAGCATGATACCTTACTCATTACTGTGGAT
>CAMBRL010000087.1 GCA_945870105.1 Chitinophaga pinensis | reverse complement strand
ACTTGAAATGGTTAAGCCTTCTACTTTTGGATAAACTGCGTAAAAGTGGCGCTGTGTGCCAAATATGCTAAACCCTTTGAGGAAATTAAAACCCCAGAAAGAGAAGGCAATGGTTAAAACGATAACTGCTGCTATTTTTATTTCTTTTGAATACTTCATTCGTTCCTTGTTCAAAATTTCTCTTGCCTTTGCCATATCAATCCGCTCGCCATTAAGGAAAGCTATTACAAATGCATCTGTAAAACCCGCTTTGCGCACCTTAGCCTGATGAACAGTTGCGGCTTCAATACTATCAAAATTTCCTGAAGCATATTTATGTAATCCGCCTGCTTGGTATTCATAGATATTATCAATACCCGAAAATTTTGGCGAAGATAATGGAAACGAAGTAGGTGAACTAAAAAATTGCACTCTTAAAACTAATTTTCCTGTTGCGATTGTTTCTTTCGGTTTATTTTCAACCGGAGGTTGAGTTTTTACCTGTTCTTTTACTTCTGTTTTCTTTGGTTCTTCTTTTTTAGGTTCAACTTTTACTGCAGGTTGATCGGCAGGTTGGTCAAGCGTTTCCCTTATTTTGCGCAACAGTTCTTCTTTTTTAGCCTGCATTACCTCGCGCTCCAGTTCTGCTACTTCATCTGCTTTGATGCGGGCAATGGCTTCTTTCTTTGCTTTTTCTTCTAAATCAAATTGCTCTTTATTTAGATTTTCTGTTTCGACCTTTGCTTTGGCTTCTGATTCCTGTTTCAGTTTTTGTTCTGCTTCCGCTTTTGCCTTTATTTCTGCTTCTTGTTTTGCTTTTTGTTCAGCAAGTAATTTCGCTTTTTGCTCTACTTCCAATTTTGCTTTGGCTTCTGCCTCAGCTTTTTTCTTAGCCACCTCAGCTTCCTTCTTAGCTTCCGTTTCTTGTTTTGCTTTTAAAGCGGCTTCCTCTTTGGCTTTTTGTTCTGCCAGGGCAACAGCCTTTTTCTCTTCATCATCATTTATCTTTGATTTTGCAGACAACTCTTCATCTAATTTTGCTTCTACTTTTTCGCCAAGTTTTGCATTTTCATCAGCAGCAATTTTTATCCTGTTCAATGCTTCTTCCTGTTGTTTCTTTAGGGCTTCCAGTTCTTCTTTTTCTTTTATGCGCTCGTTAAATTCTGCCAGCAACTTCGCTTTTTCCTGATTCTTTTTTTCTTCTTCCAACAGGGTTTGTGCCTCAGCCTTCTGCTTTTCGTTTTTTGCGGTTTCCTGGTCTTTAATATCCTGCTCTTTAATTGCTTTTAGCTTGGCTACACGTTCTGCATCTTCTTTTGCCTTTAGTTCTTCAGTCTCGGTTACTTTGTTCTCTTCTGCTGTTTTTGTTTCGGTTTGTTCTTTACTTTTAGTATCGGCTTTTGCCTTTGCTTCCGCTTCTTGTTTAGCTTTCAGTTCGGCTTGCTCTTTTGCCTTTTTCTCTGCCTGCAGTTTAGCGGTTAACTCTTCAAAAGCCTTTGCTTTGGCATCTGCTGATTCTTTGGCTTTTAGTTCAGCCTGTTCTTTAATTTTTTTCTCAGATAGTGTTTTCGTTTCTGCTTCCTGTTTTGTTTTTAAATCAGCGTCTGTTTTGGCCTTAGCTTCTGCTTCCTGCTTAGCCTTAAGTGCTTCTTCATCTTTTATTTTTTTCTCGGCCAATGCTTTTGCTTCGGTTTCCTGTTTTGCTTTTAATTCACTTTCTTCTTTTGCCTTGATTTCTGCTTCCTGTTTGGCTTTAAGTGCAGCATCTTCTTTTGCTTTTTTATCTGCCAATGCTTTTGCTTCGGCTTCCTGTTTTGCTTTTAATTCACTCTCTGCTTTTGCCTTGGCATCTGCTTCCTGTTTGGCTTTAAGTGCAGCATCTTCTATTATTTTTTTGTCTGCAAGTAATTTTGAGTCAGCTTCCTGTTTTGCTTTCAATTCACGCTCTGCTTTTGCCTTACTCTCGGCTTCCAGTCTGGTTTTAAGTTCAGCATCCTCTTTTGCTTTAATTTCTGCCTGTTTTGCTTTTAAAGCTGCGTTTTCTTCCAGTAGCTTTTTTGTTTCTGCTTCCAGTTGTGCTTTCAGTTCTGCTTCTGCTTTTAACTTTTTATCAGCCTCAACTTTAGCCTTTGCATCGGCATCTGCTTTGAGTTGTTCAGGAGTTTTTTTGCTTTCAATTTCAGATGGGGCAATTCCAGATCCATCGGTTTCGTGTTTGCTTTTATAGGTTTTAAATGCGTTGTAAATTGCCAGCGACATTTTTTCTTTTCCGCTTGCCGAAACCAGAAAATCTTCGTCTGTTTTATTGGTAAGGAAACCTAACTCAATTAATATAGAAGGCATGGTTGTTTTGCGCAACACAAGAAAGCCGGCCTGTTTTACTCCTCGCTCTTCGCGGTGAGTTTGCTTTACAAATTCTTCCTGAACATGTGCAGAAAGTTCAATGCTCTGGTTCAAAAAGGCACTTTGCATCATGGTAAGCGCAATAATGCTCTCGGCAGAGTTGGGGTCAAAGCCTTCGTATTTTGCCTCGTAATCATCTTCCATAAAAATTACCGAGTTCTCCTGTTGTGCAATAAGCAGGTTTTCTTCTGTTTTGTGCAAGCCCAGAACAAATGTTTCGGTTCCGTTGGCTCCCAGGTTTTTAGCGGCATTGCAGTGAATAGAAATAAATAAATCGGCATTGGCATTGTTGGCAATTTTAGCCCGTTCGTCCAAACCAATGAACACATCCTTGTCACGGGTATAAATCACTTTTATCTCAGGAAATTCAGCCTTTATCTTTTCTCCAAATTTAAGAGCAACTTCAAGGGCAACATGTTTTTCAGAGGTTTTATACCTGCCTGTACCCAGGTTTCCGGGGTCTTTTCCTCCGTGTCCGGCATCAATTACAATGGTTTTTATTTTGTAGCCGCCACCCGGAAGAAATGTCCAGGCGCAGGAGAAATAAGCAGCAAAAACAATAATAAGACTGATAAGTCGTTTATTCACAGAGATAATTAATTGAGATAATTGTGCAGGCCAAAGACCCTGTTATCGTTCATAAAAATATGTAGTTTTGCCCTCTTCTGAAAACAACGTTATTCCTGCAAAAATAGTATAAATTGCGCTTGGCTAAACCCATCATATTTTTAGTTTTATCAACAGCGCTTGGTTTATTCAGTGATGCGGTTCAGGCACAGATAAACAAACGAAAAGATATTGTTGAAAGTGACAGCACTAAAGCCGATAGTTTGCTTCCGGTTGTTTTTTTAGTTCCCGATACAGTTCCCGCCCCCAAAGATACCGTTATAGTTGTAAAACCTGCAGGCGATGGTTTTCTGAAATCGAAAGTGCATTACACGGCCGATGATTCCATCCGGTTTGATGTGAAGGAAAAGAAGGTTTATCTCTATGGAAATGCTGATATTACTTATGAAGAGATTAACCTGAAAGCAGCCCGGGTAATTATTGACTGGAATACAAATACTGTATATGCAACAGGTGCACCCGACAGCACAGGGAAAATGCAGGGTAATCCTATTTTTACTGAAGGCGCACAAAGTTTCAGAACCAAAGAAATCACCTATAATTTTGAAACCAAGAAAGGGAAAATCAAAGAGGTGATTACTACTGAAGGTGAGGGACATATTCATGGCGGAGTGGTGAAGAAGATGGAAGACGACAATTATTTTATCAGCAAAGGCGGTTATACTACCTGTGATTTAGACGATCCGCATTTTCTGATTGCTGCCAACAAACTGAAAGTGATTCCCAACGACAAAGTAGTTACGGGACCTGCTTACCTGATGATAGAAGATGTACCCATGCCATTGGTATTGCCATTTGGATTTTTTCCTAATAAGAAAGACCGAACAACGGGAATGAAGTTGCCGGCTTACGGAGAATCACCTTCGCTTGGTTTTTTTCTGAAAGAGGGAGGCTATTATTTTACACTGGGGCAAAAAGCAGATTTACTTTTATTAGGCGATATTTATTCAAAAGGAAGTTATGGCGCTAAAGTGATTTCAAACTATAAACAGCGCTATAAATATTCGGGGAATCTGCAGTTGAGCTATGCAAGCGTAAAGGAAGGCTACAAAGACTTTCCTAATTATTCGGTAAATAATAATTTTTTCGTGCGATGGAAACATATTCAAGATCCTAAAGCCCGTCCTAACAGCACCTTTTCTGCTGATGTGAATGCAGGTAGCAGAAACAACTTTAAGAATGGAACAACCAGTAATGCGCAAAACTTTTTGACCAATACGTTTCAAAGTAATATATCGTGGAGTAAGTCATGGGCGGGAACACCGTTTAATCTTTCGGCAAGTATGGCGCACAGCCAGAATACGTTAAATAAAACAGTGGATTTAACCTTGCCGCAAGTTGCATTTACGGTGAATCGGATTTATCCCTTGAAAAGAAAAATTGCAGTCGGGAAATCACGCTGGTATGAGAAGATAGGAACCAGTGCAACGCTGGATTTGAAAAATTCGGTTCATACAGCCGATTCGCTGTTCTTCAGAACGCAGACCTTTAATAATATGGTAAACGGAGCTCAGCTATCTGTTCCTGTAACAACCCAATTTAAAGTGTTGAAGTATTTTAACATCACGCCAACGTTCAGCAGCAATGCAAGACTCTATTTTCAGACGATTCGAAAATACTGGAATAACGAAACGCAAACAGCTGTTACCGATACTTTACAAGACATACGCGTAAATGGTGATTACAGCGTGAATGCAAACATTAATACTATTATTTATGGTATGTTTAAGTTTAAGAAAGGAAAGGTGCAGGCTATACGTCATGTGATGACTCCAAATGTTGGTTTCACTTATCGTCCTGATTTTGGAACGAATCAATACGGTTATTACGGCTCGGGTGGTGCGCTCACTTCTTATTCTATTTATAATATTGGTTATGGAGCACCACCTTCGGGCGAAACAGGTTCAATCAGTTTTAGTTTGAATAACAATCTGGAGATGAAAGTTAAAACACCAAAAGACACGGTGAGTTCAACCAAGAAAGTTCCGATTTTTGATGTTCTTTCGGTTGGCGGTTCTTATAACTTCTTTGCAGATTCGCTAAAGCTTTCAGACTTCTCCTTGAGCGCCAGAACAACTATTTTAAAGGCAATCAATGTTGTGTTTTCGTCCTCATTTACTCCTTATGTTTTGGATTCTCTGAACAGAAGAATTGATACGTATCGCTGGCAGGCAAAACAAGGATGGGTTAAGTTGACTAATGCTTCGCTTGCCGTTGGGTTTAGCCTGAACAGGCAGGGAAATCAACAAAAGCAGAGCAACAAAGGCACAGAAGCAGAACAAAATATGGTGAATGAATATCCTGACCAGTTTATTGATTTTAATATTCCTTGGCAGTTTTCTGCGAATTATAATGTTACTTACAATGCGCTGTTGAAAGAGAAAAACGTAACGCAGGCATTCAGCTTTAATGGAAATATAAACCTTACTCCTAAATGGAAATTAGGTTTTAATTCAGGTTATGATTTTGTTGCAAAAAAACTGACGCAAACTTCACTGAATATTTACCGTGATTTGCATTGCTGGCAGGCAACTTTTAACTGGGTTCCGTTTGGAACAATTCAGAGTTACAGTATTGATATTAACGTGAAATCTTCTATTCTTCAGGACTTAAAACTTTCGCGCAAGCGCGACTGGTATGACTTTTAAACTATGCGTGACCTAATTAAAAAACACATGATAGAAGGCGATGCAATAACTGCATGGCTGATTATGAAAGTTCCTTTTGTAGTAGCTCTTATTTATGCCTATTTTTCTGTAAGAGGCGATAGGCAAGCTATTTTAGTTACGCTTTTCTTTTTCCCATATGTCTATTTGCTGATAAAAAATCTTTGGCTTGAAATAGTGCATACCGAATTACTTACAAAACTGAAAATAGCCATGCCTGCCGGCAGGCAGGAAAGCGGGCTGGAAATTGATGTGATTAAAAAACTTTTCAGAATCACCCGTTTTTTAATTGCTATTCTTGGCGCTGCTGAAATTTTTATCGTTCCTGTTTTGCTTAATTTGCCCGGCAGTCCAAAGTTGACTGATATTCCGCTAATGATACTTACAAGCCTTGCTCTTGTGGGAACTTTATCATTGTTTTTCTTTCAGGTCAAGTTTGCTTATCACATCGGCAAATTGCTTTATGTTGTTGAAACAAAACGAAAATTTGATCCTTTGAAAGAAGTTAACAGTGAACATCGCATCAGAATTCTAAATCCTGTGGCATTCAAAAAATCCCACGACAGGATAAAGTCTGTATTGAAAAAGCAGTAATTTCACAGCCCTGATTTCATAAAATATGTCAGTTTTTAAAACAAAAATAAACCGCAATTCCGACAGCTATAAAAACAATCTTGCATTGATGCAGGAGAAGATAAAAGAGTTGGACGGAAAAATGCAGGAGGCCTTATTTCAGGGCGAAGAAAAATATTTAGCACGCACAAAAAAAGCAGGAAGATTATTAGCGCGTGAGCGCATTGAATTATTGCTCGACCGCGATTCACCTTTCATGGAATTATGTCCTTTGGCAGGTTGGGGAATGGATGGATTTGGCCCTGGTGGAACTATCGTTTGTGGAATTGGTTTTGTAAGCGGAAGAATGTGTATGATTAATTCCAATGTAGGAACTATAAAAGGCGGAGCCATTGATTATGCTACGTTGCAGAAAGGTTTGCGAATTGGTGAAATTGCATTGGAAAACGGTTTGCCGGGAATTAATATGGTTGAATCTGCCGGAGCAAATCTTCCCGATCAGGCAAAAATTTTTAATTATGGCGGAACTAATTTCCGCGAAATAACAAGGCGTTCAAAAGAAGGTATTCCTACCATTAGTATTGTCTTCGGAAATAGCACTGCAGGAGGAGCTTATATTCCCGGCATGAGCGACTATGTTATTATGGTGAAGAACGAAGCGAAAGTTTTTCTTGCCGGGCCACCTCTGGTAAAAATGGCAACCAACGAAGTTACGGATGAAGAAAGTCTGGGCGGAGCAAAAATGCACAGCACCGTTTCAGGAGTTTCGGATTACATGGCAGAAGATGAGTTGGATGCCTTGCGCTTAGCGAGAGAAATTCTATCTAATCTTAAAGCTCCACAAGAGAAGGAAAGCCTTGATATAAATGAACCGCTTTACGATAAAGAGGAAATTCTTGGTGTTGTTTCTGCTGATGTGCGCATTCCTTTTGACCAGCGAGAACTGATTGCACGGATTGTAGATGGTTCTGAATTTTCGGAATTTAAACCACTTTACGGAAGCACCTTGGTTACTGGTTACGCGAGTATCAATGGTTTTAGAATAGGAATAATAGCCAACAACGGAGTTTTGTTTTCAGAATCGGCAAACAAAGGAGCTCAGTTCATTCAGCTTTGTAATCAGAATAATACACCATTGCTTTTTCTGCAAAACATTACAGGTTTTATGGTAGGCAAGAAATATGAGGAAGAAGGAATTATAAAAAACGGAGCGAAGCTGATTAATGCGGTCAGTAACTCAACTGTTCCTGCCATTACAATTATTACGGGAGCAAGTTATGGCGCAGGAAATTATGCGATGTGCGGAAGAGCTTACAAACCAAGATTTCTATTCAGCTATCCTCATTCTAAAATTGCAGTAATGGGTCCCGACCAGCTTGCAGGTGTGATGCAGATAATTGGTCGCGCTGCTGCTGAAAAATCAGGAATTTCATATGATGAGGAACAGGGAAAACAGATGGCGCAATACATGGCTAAAGAAGCTGAAAAGCAAAGCAATGCATGGTATGCCAGTGGTCAATTGTGGGACGATGGTGTTATTGACCCGCGTGAAACCAGAAATTATTTAAAAATGTGTATGGATGTAATTCATAACACAGAGTTTAAAGGGGCTGAAGGATTTGGAGTATTCAGAATGTAAAGGAGATTGAATATGACTAAGATAAAGAAAATATTAATTGCAAATCGTGGCGAAATAGCCATCCGAATTGCGCGCACGGCACAGGACATGGGAATTATCAGCGTTGCTGTTTATTCCGATGCGGATACTAATGCATTGTTTTTAAAAGCAACGGATGAAGCAATTTGCATCGGTGGAACACATGCCTCTGAAAGCTATCTGGTGCAGGATAAAATTATTGATGCTGCAAAGCGTTCAGGCGCTGATGCTATTCATCCGGGTTATGGTTTTTTGTCTGAGAATGCTTCGTTTGCAAAACGCTGCAAAGACGAAGGAATTATTTTTATCGGACCATCACATAAGGCTATAGAAAAGCTGGGCTCAAAAATGGGCGCGAAGGAAATAGCTGTAAAAGCAGGCGTTCCGGTAGTTCCCGGTTATAGTGGCGAAGACCAGAATTTTGATAGATTTAAATATGAGGCAGGTGAAATTGGTTTTCCGGTTTTGCTGAAAGCAAGTGCAGGCGGTGGCGGAAAAGGAATGCGTATTGTAAATAAACCATCAGAATTGAAAGAGGCTTTTGCAGCAGCAAAACGCGAAGCAGAAAAAAGTTTTGGTGACGGTACGTTGTTAATGGAGAAATATTTCTCTTCTGCCAAGCATATAGAATTCCAGATTTTTGGTGATACACATGGCAATTACACGCACTTTTTTGATCGCGAATGTTCCATGCAAAGACGCTACCAAAAGGTGATTGAAGAAAGTCCTTCGCCTTCATTAACACCTGAATTGCGCGAGCAAATGGGAAATGCTTCCGTAGAATTAGCACGTGCTGTTAAATACACCAGCGCAGGAACGGTTGAGTTTCTTTTTATTCCCGCTAATGAAAATCAGGAAGCCGCATTTTATTTTCTGGAAGTGAATGCACGTTTACAGGTGGAACACCCCGTTACCGAAGCGGTAACATGGTTGGATTTGGTGCGCTTGCAGATTGAAGTTGCACAAGGAATGCCTTTGCAATTTACAAATGAAAATGTTCAGCAGGTTGGTCACGCAATAGAATGCCGTATTTGTGCAGAGGATCCGGAAAATAATTTCTTCCCTGCAACGGGTGAGTTGTTATATTACCAAGAGCCACATTTGCCAAACTTACGGTACGATAGCGGTGTGATGACCGGTTCGGAAGTAAGTGTGTTCTATGATTCTATGATTGCAAAAGTTGTTTCGTTTTCTGAAAAACGTGAAAGCGCCATTACGCACATGGTTCATGCGCTCAAGAAAATGAGCATTCTCGGTATTACTACCAACAAAGATTTTCTGGTTGAATTAATTACTAATCCTTCTTTTGTTGATGGTAGTTTTGATACTAAATTAATAGAGCGCGAATACAGCTCCTATAAAAGAGAAGTTTCTGAAAATGTGTTGAATGAAATGGCAATTGTGACTACGATTTATGATTTTTTAGATCGGAATATGGGTCACAGTTATCCACCGGGATTGCTTGGATGGAGAAATATTTTTTATCAGCATCAATTCTTTCAGTTGGACTATAACGGAAGGGAACTGAAGGTTGAATATACGTATTTACAGAAAGGCAAATTTGATTTCAAAATTGGCGAGACTAAATTCTCGGTTGAAACAGGTGAAAATCATAAAAATCTTATTGCGTGCAGCATTGATGGTCATCGTAAACATTTTTTCATTGCAAGAAATAAGGAAGAGATTTTTGTGCAGCATCCAACGGAAGGCACATTTAAGTTTAAAGAAGTTCAGCGTTTTCCTGAGCCTGGAGTCCTTGATTCAAAAAGCGGATATATTGCACCTATGCCCGGTGAAATTATTAAAGTGCTGGTAAAAGCCGGTGATAAAGTTCAAAGCGGAAAAGGCTTGCTGGTTATGAGTTCCATGAAAATGGAAACTACCATTGAGGCGCATGCCGATGGCGAAGTGGAAGAAATTTTTGTAACCGATAAAAACTTTGTGGAAGCAGGAACAGTTTTATTAAAAATGAAAGAATGATTTACACTGCTGAGCAGGCTTTGAAGCTTAAGGATTATACGTTTGCGCATTTGCTGGTTGAAGAAAACAATCACCTGCTTACCCTTACATTAAATCGTCCTGAAAAGAAGAATGCGCTAAATCCTGTGTTGTTTAAAGAGATTGCTTTTGCGCTTAATTACGCACACTACAATCATGAAATATGGGCGGTAGTGATTGCCGCAAAGGGTGATGTGTTTTGTGCAGGTGCAGATTTAAAAGCTTTTGCAGGACAAACAGAAGAAACCATTTCAACTGTTCCTGAACCAATCAGTGAAGTAGTTATTGGTAATGTGTTTAATAACTTGCACAAACCTTGTATTGCAAAAGTTCATGCCCCGGTTTTGGCCGGTGGTTTTTTGATGATTTGTGGATGCACGCATGTTATTGCAACACCAAACGCAACATTCAGTTTGCCGGAAGTAAAGCGTGGATTATTCCCTTTTCAGGTTATGCAAAGTATGTTGCAGATAATGCCGCCAAGAGCAGTGCTGGATTTTTGCATCAGAGCGAAATCAGCAGATGCGGCAGAAGCTCAAAGGCTGGGATTAGTGAGCAAAGTAGTGGAAGCCACAAATCTTGATTCAGAAGTTCAAAGTTTGGTAGATGAGATTTTTCAGTTCTCACCTTCTGCAATTCGTTTAGGTTTACAGGCGTTTGATAATCTTAAAAACATACCTGCTGCTGATGCACATAAATATTTGAAAGAAATGTTAGGGCAGGCCATTCAGACTGAAGATGCAGCAGAGGGGGTGATGGCGTTTATGCAGAAACGTAAACCAGAATGGAAAGGAAAATGATTCACCACTAAGGACACTTAGAACACTAAGAAAATTAATAACTAATAACAATAAATACATAAAATAAACTTAGTGAACTTGTGTCCTAAGTGGTAAAAAAATCAAATGGCAAAAAAAATAGTAATCACCGCATCATTAACAGGAGTTCTCGCAAGACGCGAACAATGTCCTTATATACCTTACACACCAAAAGAAATAGCAGAAGAAGGCAAGCGAGCTGTTGATGCAGGCGCAAGTGTTTTACACATTCATGCAAGGCAGGATGATGGCTCACCGGCTTATGATATTGAAAGCTACCGCCAGATAGGAGAGGAGGTTCGCAAACTTTGTCCTACTGCAATTATAAACTACAGCACAGGTGCAGTTGGGCTTTCAAGAGAAGAGCGTATTCATCATATTGTTGCTTTAAAACCCGATATGGCTGCGCTCAATATGGGTTCTATGAACTACGGAATCTATTCAGCAAAGCACAAAAAGTTTTATCATGATTTTGTTTTTCAGAATTCCTTTACGGACATTCAATTCTATCTTGAAAAAATGAAGGAAGCCGGAACAATTCCTGAGATGGAAGTGTTTGATAACGGACACATCAATAATGCTGAACCTTTGATTGACATGGGACTTTTGCAAAAACCGTATGTATTCAGTTTTGTAATGGGCGTGTTGGGTGGTATTCCTATTTCTACAAAAAATATTCTGCATCAGGCTTCATGCGTTCCTGCAGGTTCACACTGGCAGGTGATTGGAATTGGGCGTAAACAGTGGCAGGCCATTGCGGCTGCAATTACTGTTGATGGTCATATCCGCGCAGGACTAGAAGATAATTTTTACCTGCCTGAAGGAGAAATGGCAAAGAGCAATGGTGAGTTGATTGATGCCGCTGCAAAACTTGTTCGTATGTTGGGCAGGGAAGTGGCAAGCATTGAAGAAACCCGCGCGATGCTGAATATTCCATTGAGAAAATAAATTGTATTAATTTTGAAGTATAAAAATATAATTCGATGAATATTACACTCACAATAGATGACAAGTATAAAGCAGCATTTATTGCTTTTATAAAAACATTGTCTTATGTAAAAATAAAGGAGGAGCAAGAAATTAGTATTTCGGAAAAGGATAAAGAATTAGTGAAAGAACGTATTAAAAACACCAAACGTGAGGAATTACTTGATTGGGATGAAGTGAAAGATAACTTCAAATTGGATTGATGCGTTCCTTTATATTTAAGATTCAGCCGAGAGTTTATGATGAAATTCAAAACGGAATCACTTACTATAACACTAAGCAAAAGGGATTAGGTCGAAAATTTCATATAGCAGTAAAAAGCTCATTTGAAATTATAAGAGAAAGCCCATTTTATCAGGTTCGTTATGAAAATGTACGTTGTTTCCCTGTTACTAAATTTCCTTTTATGGTTCATTATATCATAGATGAATCAAACAATACTATTATTGTTTACGCTTTGATTAATACTCATCTTGACCCGGAAACAAGTTACATTAATAAATAAAACATCAAAAATCTAAAATAATCATGTACAACACCAATCCTTTTACCGAAGAACACAACCTGCTCCGTGAGAGCTTTTCTGCTTTTGTTGACAAAGAAATTCGCCCTAATATTGAGAAGTGGGAGAAAGAAAAAATCTGTGACCGCGAAGTATTTCGCAAAATGGGTGAGCAGGGATTCTTTGGCGTAAGTTTCCCTGTGGCTTATGGCGGCAGCGGAATGGATATGTGGTCGGCAGTGGTTATTGCCGAAGAATTATCGCAAGCCAATATTGGCGGACTTTCCATGTCGTTGTATGCACACACGTATTTGCCCCTTCCTGCAATTAATGCATTGGGAACCGAGGAACAAAAACAAAAATATCTTGCTCCTGCTTTGCGTGGTGAAAAAATTGCAGCGCTCGGAATTACCGAGCCGGGTGCAGGTTCAGATGTTGGCGGAATAAAAACCACTGCTGTTGATAAAGGCGACCATTTTGTGGTAAACGGTTCAAAAACCTTTATCACCAACGGAACAATGGCTGATTTTATAGTATTGGTGGTTCGTACGGGAGAGGGGCATAACCTTTCGCTCTTGTTGTTTGATACAAATACACCGGGCTTTTCTGCCAACTCTATCCACAATAAATTGGGGATGCATTCGTCTGACACAGGTGAGTTATTTTTCGAGAATTGCATTGTTCCGAAATCTGCTTTGCTGGGCGAACAGAATTTTGGTTTCTACTACATCATGAGTAATTTTCAGGAAGAGCGTCTGATAGCTGCTATTACCGGAACAGCTGCGGCTGAATCGGCTATGGAGAAAGCAAAAAAATACATGAAAGAGCGTCAGGCTTTTGGTCGCCCAATTGGTAAGTTTCAGGTGCTGCGTCATAAACTGGCTAAAATGTCAATCGGTGTGGAGGCCTGTCGTTCGCTTTCTTACCGTGCTGTTGCCGAGTTTATTGAAAAAGGACCTGAGGCCTACAAAATTATTTCTATTGCAAAAGCTTTTGTTTGCGAAGAAGCGTTCACTATTATCAATGAAGCGCTTCAGATACATGGCGGTTGGGGATACATGGAAGATTATGGTATTGCCCGTTCGTTTCGCGATATCCGCTTAATGACTGTTGGTGCAGGTACCACTGAAATTATGTACGAAATCATCAGCAAGATTGAGATTGATGAAGTAAAGCATAAACGTCAGATTAAGGCGAGGGTTTAAAAAACTGTTCGCTGAAATTTACCAGATACAATTTCTGTGAAGCGCGTGTAAATGCGGTGTAGAGCCAGCGCAGGTATTCGGTGTTTACCATTTCATCAGTAAGATAACCCTGGTCAACAAATACTGCCGGCCATTGTCCGCCCTGTGCTTTGTGGCAGGTAACAGCATATCCGAATTTTATTTGAAGTGCATTGTAATACGGGTCTTCTTTTATCTTTTTGCTGCGCTCAATTTTTAAAGGAATATCCTTGTATTGCTGCGCAACTGCCTGATACAATTCATTGCTTTGCTCAAACGTAAGTGAAGGCGTTTCGGAAGCAACAGTATCCAGTAAAACTTTACCTTCAATGGCGGGCTGGTCGGGATAATCCATCATGCGGAAAGTGGCATCGCCAAAGCGAAAGCCATGCATCTCATGTATGTTTTTTATTTTCAGGAGTTCAATCATATCGCCATTGGCAATAAAGCCGGCCTCTGATTCAGGTGGCAGCCAGTGGTAATTATTTTTTACCACCATCAGGTAATCACCGGGTGAAATTTCTTCTTCTCTTCCAAGTAAACGATTACGCACTTCCTGGTTGTACTGATAAGCTCGTTTATTTGAGCGCGTAATAAAGATACAACCATCTCTCCCGTATTGATGATAAGCTTCATTCAGTGCATCTTCCAGTTCGTTGCCTATTATTTTTTTTACATCCGGATAAAGCTGAATACTGATTTGTTTTACTTTGTTTTCAAGGTTGCTGCGTAGGGTAGTGGCATTGGCCAATATTCCCGAATCCTTTTGCTGGCGCACTACTTCGCGCAGGGTTATGGTGTCAATTTTTTGTCCGAAGAAATGACTTTCCAGATACTTAACATCCAATGCGGGACTAACCAATAAACCAACGGGCGGCAGTTGCGCCACATCACCAATGAATATGATCTTACAGTTTACTCCGTTTTCTACAAACTGCATAAGGTCGTCAAGCAGGTTCCCCGATTGTGCAAAATTATTGTTGCTTTCGCTGCCAGAAATCATGGAGGCCTCGTCCACAATAAAAACTGCGTTGCTGAAGGTGTTTTCCTTTAACTGAAAATAGGCACCACCATGCGGTGCTACTTTCATGCGGTAAATTATTTTGTGAACGGTAAAGGCTTTGCGACCTGTGTAGTTGCTCAGCACTTTTGCTGCGCGACCTGTGGGTGCTAACAACACGGTGGTTTTATCCAGGCGCGAAAGTGTTTTGGCGATGGCGCTCACCATGCTGGTTTTACCTGTACCTGCGTAGCCTTTAAGCACAAAAATCCGCTCTTCGCTGTCAGGGCTGATAAACGCAGCCAGTTTTTCAATCAGTGCGGTTTGGTCGCCCGTGGGGGTGTGCTGAAAGTATTTGAAGAGGAGGGGGGCGGTTTCCAAGGAAAGACAAATGTAAATTTTTGAAGGCTAAAACAGAATTAAACAGGTCGATAATCAAAAATTAATACCAGAAATTAATAACGACCAAATGTTATTGGAAAGTTAATTTTTTTGTTTGACTATGATGTGTTTTTATCAGCCGGTAGTTGTTTGTAAACAGCTGTTATGTCAATATAGTTGAGCTCTGAATTATAGGATATTTGTCATGCTTCAACTGAATTGTTTTAGTGTTGGAAAACTAATTATCACGAAAAATGTGTAAACTTTTTTGTTTGAGTGTCAGTTGAATGTGTTATTTTTGCAGGCGAATTGGAATTAAATGCTATTTTATTGTTCTGGTTAATGTTGGTTTATATAGCTTTTTGACAATGTTATTTTTATATTAAGATTAGATTATTTGGATTAACACAAATTACACAACACAAAATTCTGAATATTGAAAAAACAAATACTCGCAGTCTTTCTTTTAGCAGTAATGAATTTTTCTGATTCATCTCAAAATAGAGTACTAATTGATATTTCTTTAGCATGAAGATATTAGTTGTCTGTGAGCAAAGATTTAAAGGTATTGTGTTGAAAGTTCTATTACCACTTTGTATTTTATTTTTTGTTTTGTTGTCTGGACATAGTAAAGCACAAACACAAACTTATATCTTTACTACCAATGGTACTATTCAATTACCTGCCGGTGTTACTTCAGTTACTGCTAAGTGCTGGGGTGGTGGTGGTGCTGGTGGTAGAGCAATTACAAATATTCTAAGCGCAGGGGGAGGTGGAGCAGGTGGTGCTTATGCAGAAAAAATTGTTAGTGGCCTTACAGCCGGTAGTTCATATACAGTAACTGTAGGACAGGCGAAAGCATCTGTTACAAGTAATACTGCCTCACTCAATAACGGCAATGATTCATGGTTTCAAGCTGTAGGCGTTGTTATTGCTAAAGGAGGACCTGGTGGTG
>CAMBRL010000086.1 GCA_945870105.1 Chitinophaga pinensis | reverse complement strand
ATTAACGCTATGGAAAAGCCGAATACATCAGCAGGAGCAACACAGGCACCGATTGGAGCAGCAGGCGTAATGGGCGCAAGAGCCATGAGTGGCGTAAATTATCAACCACTTGATGCGGGAAAAGGTCCGTGGTACCAGACACAGGAGTTTAAACAGAAGTTTGTGTTGGCGAAGAAGTGAAAAGTTGGCAGCGGCAGTTGGCAGCTTATACATGACTGCTAAGTGCCACTAAAAACTCAAAGCTTCCCCTTCAACACTTGTCCCGTGTAAGACCCTTTGCATTTAACCAGTTCTTCGGGAGTGCCTGCAAACACAAGGTTTCCTCCTTGTTTGCCACCTTCTGGACCAAGGTCAATTACATAATCAGCACATTTAATTACATCGGGATTATGTTCAATGATTACGAGCGAGTGTCCGTTTTGCAAAAGCATTTCAAATGCTTTCAACAGTTTTTTGATGTCGTGAAAATGCAAACCGGTCGTTGGCTCATCAAAGATGAATAAAGTCTTATCCGCATTTCTTCCTTTACCAATGAAAGAAGCCAGTTTTATGCGTTGTGCTTCGCCACCGCTGAGTGTGCTGCTGCTTTGTCCGAGTTTTACATAACCTAAGCCTACATCCAGCAAAGGGCGCAGCTGAGAGGCAATGCGTACATCGTTCTTGTCAAAAAAATCCACGGCTTCATCAACCGTCATGTCCAGAATATCCGCAATGTTCTTTTCCTTAAAGGTTATTTCAAGAATGTCTTGCTTAAAACGTTTACCGTTGCAATTGTCGCAAGGCAAATGAATATCGGCCATGAATTGCATTTCAATCAACACTGAACCTTCACCTTCACAGACATCACAGCGACCGCCTGCAACATTGAACGAGAAAAAGCCAGGACCATAGCCGCGGAATTTTGCCAACTGCTGATTGCTATACAACGAGCGGATATCATCGTACGCTTTAATGTATGTAACCGGATTGCTGCGAGAAGAGCGACCAATCTGGTTCTGATCAACAAACTCTACAGCTTTTAATTTATGAATGTCGCCTTCCAATTTATCAAACTGTCCGGGCTTGCCCGAAACACCTGCAAACACTTTTTTCAAAGCAGGATATAACACACTGCGCAGCAACGAACTTTTTCCTGAACCGCTAACACCTGTTATAACACAAAGCGTATTTAAAGGTAACGAAACATCAATGTTCTTCAGATTATTTTCACGAACACCTTTTAAAGTTATTACTGATTTTGATGTTCTGCGTTTTACAGGAAGCTCAATTTTTTCTTTTCCGTTCAGGTAACGTGCGGTGATGCTTTTTTCTTCTTTTAGAATGTCTTTGTGGTCGCCAATAAAAACAACGTTTCCTCCTCCTGTTCCTGCTTCGGGTCCAATGTCAATCAGCATATCAGAAGCCCGCATTATTTCTTCGTCATGCTCTACCACAATTACTGTGTTGCCAATGTCACGCAATGATTTTAAAATTTTTATCAAGCGTTCTGTGTCCCGCGGATGCAAGCCAATGCTTGGCTCATCCAAAATATAAAGCGAGCCAACCAAGCTGCTTCCTAATGATGATGCAAGATTAATACGCTGCGATTCTCCACCTGAAAGTGTGGATGAAAGTCTGTTCAGTGTTAAATAACCCAAACCAACATCTTCCAGAAATTGCAGACGCGAAACAATCTCTTTCATCAAACGCTTTGCAACAGTTGTATCGTGTTCGTTCAGTTTCAATTCAGAGAAGAATGGAAGCAATTCATTAACCGGCATGAGCATCAATTCGCTTACTGACTTCCCTCCTATCTTAACATAGTTGGCATCCTTTCGCAGGCGCGTTCCTTTGCAATCAGGACAGAGCGTTCTGCCGCGGTAACGCGATAACATAACACGGTATTGTATTTTATAACTCTTCGATTCTAAGTAACGGAAGAAAGCGTAAATACCTTCCAAATCTTTGTTGCCGTTCCAGAGCAACTCTTTCTGTTCTTCAGTTAATTCAAAATACGGTTTATGAATCGGGAAATTAAATTTATAGGCAGCCTTGATAAAATAATCTTTCCACTCACTCATACTCTCGCCACGCCAGCAGACAATAGCCTCATCAAACACTGATTTACTTTTATCGGGAATGACCAAATCTTCATCAATGCCAATGATACTTCCGAAGCCTTCGCATTTTTTGCAGGCTCCGTAAGGATTGTTGAAAGCAAACAGATTTACCGAAGGTTCTTCAAAAACAATTCCGTCTGCTTCAAAACGATTAGAAAAATTAGCTGATTTGTTGATTAGCTGATGAGCTGATGCAACTACTTCAATAATACAATTTCCACTCCCTTCAAAAAAAGCAGTCTCAACTGAATCGGCAATACGGCTTGAAAGTTCTTCATCACTTGCGTTTACCGCAAAGCGGTCAATAAGCAAATTAATAGTTACAGGAATTGTTTTGGTGGCAGCATATTCTTCCAGCCTTATAATTTCCTCTCCTGATTTTACTCTTGTAAAACCCTGACGAATGAGCGTCTCCACCTGCTCCTTAAACTTCTTTTTATCCTTTACTTTCACAGGTGCAAGCAACATCACCTTTGTTTCTGCAGGAAGTGAGAGCACATAATCCACCACATCTGTTGTAGTTTCACGCTTCACTATTTTTCCGGAAATGGGTGAATAGGTTTTGCCGATACGCGCAAAAAGCAATTTGATGTAATCGTAAATCTCGGTGCTTGTTCCCACTGTTGAGCGCGGGTTTACAGTGTTTACTTTTTGTTCAATGGCAATGGCAGGTGCAATTCCTTTGATGTAATCTACTTCCGGTTTATCAATCTTTCCGAGAAACTGTCGTGCATAGGCAGAAAGACTCTCCACATATCTGCGTTGCCCTTCAGCATAAAGCGTATCAAATGCTAATGAGGATTTTCCTGAACCGGAAAGTCCGGTAATCACCACTAACTTTTTATGAGGAATGGCAAGGCTTATGTTCTTAAGATTATGAACACGAGCTCCCTTAATAATTATGTATTCTTTGGGGCTTAAGCGCTCAATATCTTTAATAACAGGCATAGCAGAAAAACAGAAAAGGATTGCGAAGTTACGAGATTAAACTACTCTAACTCCAAGCCCAACTGTTGTTGCTCCGAAGATTTGTCGCTTTTCTTTTTCTTGTCCGTTGGTTTTTCTTTCTTAACGCCTGCCTGCAGACGCTGAATTTCTTCTCTGCTCACAGGTTCCACATCTTCTTCATCAACAGGAATTTCAAATCCTAAAGAATCTCCTCCTGTCAGATCAACTTCTGTTGTGTCTTCTACTATCGGTTCTTCATAAGGCAGCGGGTCTAATAAATCAACACTCTTCACCTTGTAAGCAGAAAGGCGATTGCCGATTGCCTTCAATCCTTTCACCGAAATAAATTCCGAAAGATTTATTTTTTCAGGGTCAATATCTTCGCCTTTATTCTTGTAGAATTTTACTTCGATTTGTGGCAGCCAATCCGAAGAAACAACTTCCATTCTTGATTTTTCGTGCTCAGAAATAAACTTCACTTTATTTCCTGAAGGCTCAACCAGGAAGCGTTTCACGTTGTATTGTTCTTTCTCGCCATCAAAATAAACGGCAGTCAACGGTTTTTTAGTATTCCATTTTTCAATCAGAATCATGTCCTCATCAAAATGCGTGGAAAGGTCGAACGAATGCAGCTTGTATTCACCGCTTTGCATCACGGTAAGAATTTTATCATCGCCTTTAAACTTGCCGATAAATTGTCCGCGTTCTTCTGCATTTAATCTTTGAACAGTATCATCAAACCAGATGGAACGTGCATCCAGAGTAGAAACTCCTTGCTCTTTCTGAACAACTTTACGGACGGGATTGCGGGTTAAAATATTCCCCTGTGAACTTCTGCCTTTGATAGCAAGCTCTGCAAAATTGAAATCAAATTGTAGCTTTTTCAGATGCGGAACAGGGCGATGGAAAATGGTTACTACCTCAGCTTCACCGTTAGGATTAGCTGTGAAGTAAAGCACTTCCGAATCTTTTGTTCCTTTTGTTAAATCGTAAACTTTATCGCGGGTAACACCTGTAACTGCAAAGCGTTTGATCATAATATTGCCGCGCGGTCCGTCACGGTAAATCATGTTATAAACAGTGCGCTCATCATTTTTCTTGAACACGCTGATGTGCAACATATCCTTTCCAACAAATGCTTTATCAACCACCTTGCTCACCACCATTGTTCCGTCTTTGCGGAACACAATTATGTCATCAATATCTGAACAGTCAGAAACAAATTCATCCTTCTTCATTCCATAACCGGCAAAACCTTCCAGACGGTTTACGTAGAGCTTTTCATTTGCAACGGCAACACGGGTTGCAACAATGTTCTCAAATGATTTTATTTCTGTTTTGCGGTCTCTTCCTTCTCCGAATTTTTTCTTCAGATTTTTGAAATATTCAACCGCGTAGTCAATCAGATTATCAAGATGAGTTTTTACTTCTGCAATTCCATTCTCTAACTCCTTCATCTTCTCATCCGCTTTGAAACTATCGAAGCGCGTGATGCGAATCATTGGAATTTGCGTGAGCTTCAGTAAATCTTCATCAGTAATATCGCGAACTAATTTTTTTCGGAATGGTTTGAATGCCGCATAGAGATATTTAAAGAGGTCTTCTTTGTTGTCGTACTTTTTGAAATCAATATACATTTCCTCTTTGATGAAAATCTTTTCCAGAGAAGAGAAATGCCACTGCTCCTGCAATTCAGAAAGCCTGATTTCCAATTCCCGCTTGAGCAATTCCAGCGTGCGGTGTGTTGATATTTTAAGAATATCGGTTACGCCAATGAAGTTGGGTTTATCGGTATCAATTACGCAGGCATTGGGAGAAATTGAAATCTCACAATCTGTGAAAGCATAAAGAGCATCAATGGTTTTGTCGGGCGAAATTCCAACGGCAAGGTGAATAACAACTTCCACATTTTCTGCGGTGTTGTCTTCTACTTTCCGTATTTTTATTTTTCCTTTTTCATTGGCATTTACAATGGAATCAATCAGCGAAGTAGTGGTAGTTGAAAATGGGATTTCACTTATCACCAATGTCTTTTTATCCAACTGCGAAATCTTTGCACGGATGCGAATTCTACCTCCACGCAGTCCATCATTATAGTTGGAAAAATCCGCCATTCCGCCTGTAATAAAATCAGGCAGCACAATCGGTTTTCTTCCTCGTAACACAGCAATCGACCCCTCTATCAGTTCATTGAAATTATGCGGCAATACTTTAGTGGCAAGTCCCACAGCAATACCTTCAACGCCCTGTGCCAGCAGCAAAGGAAACTTCATCGGCAGCGTAACAGGTTCTTTGTTACGTCCGTCATAAGAGCTTTGCCAAATAGTGGTTTTAGGATTGAATGCCACTTCAAGCGCAAACTTGGAAGGACGCGCTTCAATGTAACGCGGAGCAGCGGCAGAGTCGCCTGTCAATATATTCCCCCAGTTTCCCTGCTGGTCAATCAGTAATTCTTTTTGTCCCAATCCAACAAGCGCATCACCAATGGATGCATCACCGTGCGGATGGTATTTCATGGTGTGACCAATGATGTTCGCCACTTTATTGTAGCGACCATCATCCATTTCCCACATGGCGTGCAAAATTCTGCGCTGCACAGGTTTAAGACCATCTTCAATAGCAGGAACGGCACGCTCCAGAATTACATACGATGCGTAATCCAGGAACCAGTTCTGATACATGCCCGACAACTGTATTACGTTGTGAGCAGCGCCATCCGTTCCCTGTGATTCCGGATCTAACTCACCGGAATTTTCTGTGTTATCTATATCGTCAACTTTCATTTTTTAAATATTCTTTTTCTCGTCACCCTGAACTTGTTTCAGGGTCTTATTGGGAGATACTGAAACAAGTTCAGTATGACGTTTCTATTTATACAACTGCATCTTCTTCCACCAGGTCTTTTTCAACCTTCAGATTTTCAATAATAAAGTTCTGACGGTCTTGTGTGTTTTTGCCCATGTAAAATTCAAGCAGGTTGTGAATGCTTGTTTCTTTCCGCAGAATAATCGGGTCAAGGCGAATATCTTTCCCGATAAAATGTTTGAACTCATCAGGCGAAATTTCCCCCAATCCTTTGAAGCGGGTTATCTCCGGCTTTCCACCCAGTTTGGACATCGCATCTCTGCGCTCCTGTTCTGAATAGCAGTAGATGGTTTCTTTCTTATTGCGGACACGGAAGAGCGGTGTCTGCAAAATATACAGATGTCCGTTCTTAATCAGGTCAGGGAAGAATTGCAGGAAGAACGTGATAAGCAGCAAACGAATGTGCATACCATCCACATCGGCATCGGTTGCGATTACAATGTTGTTATAACGCAAGGTTTCTATTCCCTCTTCAATATCCAATGCACTTTGCAGCAGGTTGAATTCTTCATTCTCGTAAACGATTTTCTTGGTCAGACCATAGCAGTTTAAAGGTTTTCCTTTCAAGCTGAACACCGCTTGTGTATTCACATTCCTTGACTTGGTGATAGAACCGCTCGCAGAATCTCCCTCCGTGATGAACAAGGTTGTTTCCAAACGCGCCTCCGCTTTTTCATCGGTGTAGTGACTGCGGCAGTCGCGCAGTTTTTTGTTGTGCAGACTTGCTTTCTTGGCACGTTCGCGGGCAAGCTTTTTAATGCCGGCCATGTCTTTGCGTTCGCGCTCGCTTTGCATGATCTTGCGCAGCAATGCTTCGGCCGTTTCGGGGTTCTTGTGCAGGAAGTTGTCTAATTCTTTTTTCAGGAAATCACCGATAAATGATTTCATGCTTTCTCCTCCCGGAGCAATTTCCTGAGAACCGAGTTTTGTTTTGGTCTGCGACTCAAACACGGGCTCAATTACTTTCACACTTACAGCAGCAATCAGTGACGAGCGCACATCCACCGCCTCAAAATCTTTTTTGTAAAACTCACGGATGGTTTTTACCACTGCCTCACGGAAAGCGCCTTGGTGTGTTCCTCCCTGTGTGGTATGCGCACCATTCACGAATGAATAATATTCCTCGCCATATGAATTGCCGTGGGTCATTGCCACTTCAATATCGTTTCCTTTCAGGTGGATGATTGGGTAAAGAATTTCTTCGCTGATGTTCTTTTCCAGCAAATCGCGCAAACCATTCTCGGAATAGTATTTAACTCCGTTGAAATAAATAGTCAATCCGGGATTAAGGAACACATAGTTCCAGAGCAGGCGCTCAATGTATTCGTTCAGGAAATGGTAGTTACCGAAAATAGAAGCATCGGGCTCAAACTTTACCAATGTTCCTTTGCGCAGGTCGCTGTCTTCTACTTTACTTTCTATTACCAGTTCGCCTTTGGCAAACTCGGCATATTTTGTTTTGTCTTCGCGAACGCTCTGCACATAGAAGTAGCTGGAAAGCGCATTCACCGCCTTGGTTCCAACACCATTCAATCCAACGGATTTCTTAAAAGCAATGGAATCGTATTTAGCTCCGGTATTTATTTTTGAAACGCAGTCCAATACTTTACCCAAGGGAATTCCGCGGCCATAGTCGCGTACTTTCAGCTGTTTATCTTTCAGGGTAATTTCAATCACCTTGCCATTGCCCATTACATACTCGTCAATGCAATTGTCAATTACCTCTTTTATGAGAATATAAATTCCGTCATCCTGCGATGAGCCATCGCCAAGCTTACCGATATACATACCGGGACGCAGGCGGATGTGTTCTTTCCAGTCGAGCGACCTTATACTGTCATCGTTATATGTGTCTGCCATTTTTTTTAAGTTCCAATTTATTAAATAACAAAAAACAAGTAACAAATAATATTCAATTCCAAAATTCAAATAAATCAAACTACACAAATCAGGGAACAGTCTCGTTTTGAATTTGATGTTTTAATTTTTGAGATTTATTTGTGTTTTGTCATTTGTGGTTTGTTGTTTTATCTCATTCGGGTTGCAAATTTCTCATTTATTCCTTTACTGTTGCGCTTTTCAGAAAGGTGTGTAAAAATAAAACACTTAAGCCCCTTTTTGGTTTGGAAGTGGCAAGGTTTTCAACAGAGTTTTTAACAGGAGAAGAGACGATAGTCCATAGACCATGATCCATAGTTGGGAAAGATTTGTAAGTTTGGGGATGCGGAAAATCGTTTTATTATTTTGTTTTTCAGGATTTACCATTCTTGCTTGGGCTCAAATAGTCAATATACCTGATGCCAATTTCAAAGACTATTTGGTTAATAATTTAGAAATTAACACAAATGGCGATGGAGAAATTCAGATATCGGAGGCTGCTGCATATTCAGGCTTTATGGATGTAAGCAATTTGAACATTTCTGATTTAACAGGAATAGAAGCTTTTACATCACTTACTTATTTATATTGTAGTAATAATTCATTAACTAGCCTGAATATCTCCTCAAATACAAATCTAAACACTTTAGGTTGTGATGGCAATCAATTGACTATACTGGATATTACAATTAATACAGGGCTAATTGCAATTCATTGTGAAAGAAATCTGCTAACAAATCTTAATGTTTCTTTAAACACTACACTAAGGGCTTTAAGTTGTGGAGAGAATCTCATATCAACCTTAAACTTATCAAACAATACTGCGCTTACTTATTTGGCTTGTGATTATAATCAATTGACTGACTTAGACATTTCAGCCAATACACTTCTTGAATCTTTGGTCTGTTATGGCAATCAATTAACTAATATAAATCTTTCTGCAAACACATCTCTCGGTTCTTTATATTGCCACTCAAATCAACTTACAATCTTGAATGTGCAAAATGGAAATAACACCAATTTAGGTTTCCATGCTGCAAATAATCCTGACCTAACTTGTATACAGGTGGATAATGCTGCTTGGTCAACTTCAAACTGGACTGTTGCTAATGGGAATATAGATGCTACGGCAAGTTTTAGTGAAAATTGCTCAATAGGAATTGATGACCAATCAAAAAATTCTTCCCTTTCCCTCTACCCCAACCCCACCACTTCAATCCTAACCATCCAAAACGCATCCGGCCACTACCACCTAAGCGACATAACCGGCAAAACCTTATTAAGCGGTCTCACCTCAGGCGAGACCTTTACCTTAGATATAAGCGCCATCAGCAGCGGTATTTATCTCCTTGCGCTTTCGGAGGGCGGGCAGCAGGTTGTCCGTAAGGTGATAAAGCAATAAAAGCTAATTCAGCCAAGTAAAACTGCTGCCGTGGTGGCCACGGTGGTAATTCCTTATTCCAAAGTGATGCCGTGGCGGCCACGGAGCTAATCCGACAATACAAAGTCTTACTGTGGCGACCACGGCAGTAATCCCTTAATCCGAAGTGTTGCCGTGGCGGCAACGGAGGCAATTCCTTAATACAAAGTGATGCCGTGGCGGCCACGGTGGTAATCCGGCAATTCAAATTGCTGCCGTAACGGTTATAGATCTGAAATTGCTAACAAGCAGGCTATAATTCCTCTAAAACAAAACATCCCCCTTGCCTGAGGCAAGAGGGATGTTTTACTGTCGTCTATGGTCTATCGACCACGGACTAAAAACTAATCAATATATATATCAAATGGCATACGCGCCTGGATACCTTCCATTCTGCGCATATCATCCAATGTTTTGTAAAAGCGGTAGTTCTCGCCCAATGATTTTTTCAACATCACATCTTCGCCTTCACCCGAAAGCTCTTCCATAAATGCTTTGAAAGGCTCTTTTTGTTCAGGATATTCAGCTACACGGTAGTTATCGAGCTTTGCCATTTTAGCGGCAATTTCAATAGCATCTTCCATGCCACCCAAAACGTCAACCAGACCTAAACCTTTGGCATCAAAACCACTCCAAACGCGACCTTGTCCAATTGAATCCACATCGGCAACTTTCATTCCGCGCCCTTCGGCTACCTTGCCAATAAATGAACCATAGATTTCGTTTACACTGTTCTGGATAATATCGCGCTCAGCCTGTGTAAGCGGACGGAAAGCAGAACCTAAATCAGCATAGTGATTGGTTTTAACGGTGTCAACTGTAATCCCCAATTTGTTGTTCATCAGATTTTTCAGGTTCATCAGTAAACCAAAAACTCCGATAGAACCGGTAATGGTGTTAGGCTGCGCAACAATTGTATCAGCTGCACATGAAATGTAGTATCCACCCGAAGCAGCTACATCGCCCATAGAAGCTACCACAGGTTTTGCTGCTTTAGCCAACACTACTTCTCTCCAGATAACATCCGAAGCCAGTGCGCTTCCGCCCGGTGAGTTTACACGCAATACAATTGCTTTTACATTCTCGTCTAAACGCGCTTTGCGGATGGCTTTAGAAATGCGATCAGAACCAATGGTCTGGTCATCACCTTCGCCACCTTCAATACTTCCGCTTGCATAAATAACGGCAATCTTGTCTTTAGCCAAACCTTTATCTTCATTCTTTTTAGGTTTTGGAGCATCTGTATATTTAACCATGCTAACCATTTTCAGTTTTTTGGCATCTTCTAAACCGCAACGGTCTTTCAAATCATCCAATACCTGATCTTTATAATATAGCTTGTCGGCAAGTTTTTGTTCCACTGCGTCTTTAGCATTTTGAACCAAAGCTGAGTCGGCAATCAGGTTCAGTTGTGCAGGAGTAAGTTTGCGGCTTTCAGCAATACCACTTACAATATTGTTCCAGATAGACCCCATATATTTCATCGTTTGCTCACGGTTAGCCTCGCTCATTTTGTCAAGAATAAAAGGCTCAATAGCACTTTTAAACTTTCCGTAGCGGATAACCTGTGGCTCTACTTCCATTTTTTCTAATAGTCCTTTAAAGAACATAACCTGTGCGCCAAGGCCTTTGAATTCAATCAATCCTTCAGGGTTCAGCCAAACTTCATCGGACACTGAAGCAAGGTAATATGCGCTTTGCGAATAAGCCTCACTGTAGGCAACAATAAATTTCTTTGATTCTTTGAATTCAATCAGCTTGTTGCGGATTTCTTCAATAGTAGCAATACCTGCGGGAACGCTTTGCAGGTCAATGTAAATACCTTTGATGTTGTCATCGGTTTTGGCTTTTTCAATGTTTTCAAGAATATCATTCAAACCAATTCCTTTTTTTCCTGACATAGAACTGAAGTTGAAATTCTCAAAAGGGTTGTTTGAACTGCGATCGTTGATCTGCGACTCAAAATTGATGTGCAGCACTGAATTAGGTTCAACTTTAGCTTCTTTTTTGCTGTCGGCAGAAGAAACCAGGGCGGCAATCATTCCAACAAGCACAACAATGCCAAGGAAAAAAGCCAGAAACACTCCCAACATGGAAGCGAACATAAATTTGAAAAACTGTTTCATTAATAGTGAGATTAGGGTTTTATAAAGCGGGGCGAAAGTAGAAAAAAAACTGCACCTGAAGAGAAACAAGGTCGCTGTTAAGAATTTTTAACTTTGTTGCCCTCTAAAATGGAAGAAGCAATACTTTTATTAGGCGGTAATCTTGGAAACCGCGAGCTGGCTCTGGCGCAGGCAATGGAAAAAATTGAAGCTCATGTGGGTGAAATAACCTCAAATTCTTCTATTTATGAGAGCGAACCCTGGGGATTTGAAGATAATAACCAGTTTCTTAACCAGGCCATAAAGGTTAATACGCAACTAAATCCTCAGCAACTGCTTGACCAATTACTTGAAATTGAACAATCACTTGGCAGAGTACGCACCGGAAAAATTTCGGCACGCACCATAGACCTTGACATCCTTTTTTACGGAAACCAAAAGATCACCACCGAAACACTAACTATCCCGCACCCCCGGATTAGCGAAAGGCTATTTACCCTGCTGCCATTAGCAGAACTCGAGGGAAACGACATTCTGCCTGCGTTAAATATCTCTGCACAGGAACTCATAAACGCATGTTCAGACGAGTCAAAAATTCACATCTGGAACTTTAAAGACAACCTATAAATGAGGTTATAAACTTTTCAGATTATTTGTGTTGAAAAAATAATAGTTAAAAATTTGTTGTTTATTAGCAAAGTAGAACTATTTTTGCAGCCAACTGAAATTTAAACAGTATTAAAACCAAAAGCTAAACGAAAGAAAATCATGAGAAAACTTCTATTAATCCTTGTAGCATTTACTTTATCAGCCTCTGTGGCATCAGCGCAGGAAGCCGGCAAGAAAAAAGCGTACAACAAATTATCAATTTCCATTAACGGTGGGCTAACCACATTCTACGGTGATATTCAGCAATACACTTGGTGGCCGGTTAAAGATTTCCGTAGCGAAAGAAAAGGCGCTTGGGGAATGGGCGGCAACATTGGCTGGCAGTTCAACCCGGTTTGGGGTGTAAATATTAACTTGATGGGAGCAAACCTCAGAGGCACAAAAAGACATGGTGCTAATACAGGTTCTCCTAACAATTATGTATATTTTGATGCAAATACATTTGAATACACTGTAAATGCAACTCTGAATTTCATGAATCTTATTTACAGAGATAAAACCAAACTACGTAAGTTTAAATATTACTTCTCATTTGGTATGGGTTTCACCAGTTTCAGATCTGCAAAATTCCGTTTGGGTACCGATGAATTGGTTGACCGAGTTGGTTATGAATATGGAACCCTGATTAAAAAAGAGAGAACTACTGAAACTGTATTCCCACTTGCTTTTGGTATTAAATACAGAATTTCAAAGAAATTTGACTTAGGATTAGAAACTTCTATTCGTTACACTACATCTGATAAATTGGATGCAACAAGAGGTAATACTGGTATCAATGATAAATACGGATACACATCATTGGGCCTTACTTACAAAATCGGCAAGAAAGAAGATGCTCAGGAATGGGTTAATCCTTTTGAAGCACTTAACAAAAATCTTGACGATATTCAAGGCAACCTTGATGGTTTGGCAAAAGATGCTGACGGTGACGGAGTATCTGATTTGTTTGACAAAGAGCCTAACACGCCTGCAGGTGTAGCTGTTGACGGAAGCGGACGTTCACTTGACGTAGATACTGACGGTGTTCCTGACCACATGGACAGCGATCCATTCAGTGCTAAAGGTGCTAAAGTTGACGAAAACGGTAAAGAACTTGATAGCGACAACGATGGAGTTGCTGACGGAAGTGATATTGAGCCTAACACAAAACCAGGTGCATTGGTAAACTTCCAGGGTAAAACTATTGAGTTAAAAGCTTCTGAAAATTCAGCATCCAGCACTACTAGTATTTCAGGTGGCATGTTGTTACCTGCGGTATATTTCAAAGTAAACAGTTCAACTATCAACTACTGGAGCAGCTACGATGCACTTGCAACTGTTGCAAAAGCATTGAAAGCTAACCCAAGCCTGAAACTGAATGTAGTAGGTAATTGCGATAAAACTGCAACTGAGCAATTCAATAACGACCTGTCCAGAAAACGTGCTGAGGCTGTTATCAAACACTTAGTTGATACTTACAAAATTGAAGCAGGCAGATTAACTGCAATTTCAAAAGGTGAGAAAGAAAACCTTGTTCCAACTGCTGACGGAGTTGAAAACAACGTGAACAGAAGAGTTGATTTTGAAGTAGCAAAATAATCTGAACAGATTTATAAAAGAAAAAGTCCCGCGAAATTCGCGGGACTTTTTCTTTTATAAAAGTTTTGAAATTTTACAACTTTATTTTTTTACTCAAATCATACAACACAATTCCGGCAGTAACCGAAATATTAAAAGAGTGTTTGGTGCCGAATTGTGGAATTTCAAGACAATAATCACAAGCATCAACTACTGATTGCGAAACACCATTTACCTCGTTTCCGAAAACAACAGCGTATTTAAGATTCTGTTCGGGAACAAAATATGCTAAATCAATACTGCCCTCAGCTTGTTCGATGCAAAGAATTTTATAGCCCTCCAATTTTAGCGCATCAATTGCATCTGATACTGATACATAATATTTCCAGTAAACAGATTCCGTTGCACCAAGTGCTGTTTTTGTTATTTCACGATGCGGGGGCTGCGCAGTAATTCCGCAGAGTAAAATCTTCTCCACCGAAAATGCATCGCTTGTGCGAAAAACCGAACCGATGTTGTGCATACTGCGCACATCATCCAGCACAACCGTAACAGGAAACTTCTTGCTGATGCGAAATTCCTCAATAGATTTTCTCCCTAATTCTTCGTTCTTTAGTTTTCTCATAAAGTAAATATTGCACAAAACTGTTAAAAACTTTAGAATAACTGTGGCTTCGCTCTTTGTATTTTTACTGCGATGAAGAACCGCTCTATGATTAAAAGCGAAACAGCTGATAAGGAAACCCCTTTGATGAAACAATACAACACCATCAAGGCAAAATATCCTGATGCGCTTCTGCTGTTTCGTGTAGGCGATTTTTACGAAACATTTGGTGAGGATGCAAAAAAGGCCTCGGGAATTTTGGGTATTGTGCTCACAAGAAGAGCAAACGGTGCTGCTGCATATATTGAGTTGGCAGGATTTCCGCATCATTCTCTTGAAACCTATTTACCTAAACTGGTTAGAGCAGGACAGCGTGTTGCCATTTGCGACCAGTTGGAAGACCCGAAACTAACCAAGACAATTGTAAAACGTGGTGTTACTGAACTGGTAACTCCGGGTGTTGTCTTCAGCGAAAATATTCTTGAAAATAAAAGCAATAATTTTCTTTGCGCCATTCACTTCGGTGATAAAATTTCAGGTATCGCATTCTTAGATATTTCCACAGGTGAGTTCCTTGTAGCCGAAGGAAGCCTTGCACACATTGATAAGCTCATTCAAAGTTTCCGCCCTAGTGAAATCATTTTTCAGAAGAATAAACACAAAACGTTCATTGAAAATTTCGGAGATAAATTCTACACCTTCAAATTTGATGACTGGGTTTTCACTCCTGAATTTACAGGCGAATTATTGCTTCGCCACTTTGAAACCAAATCACTGAAAGGATTTGGAATTGAAAACATGGAAGCTGCAAGTATTGCAGCAGGTGCAGCCTTGCATTACCTCTACGATACACAACACGATAAGATAAAACACCTATCTCACATTTCGCGGATTGAGGATGATAAATATGTGTGGCTCGACCGCTTTACACTTCGCAATCTTGAGATTTTAGCTCCTACTAATGACAAAGGAATTTCGCTTATCAACGTAATTGACAAAACCATTTCACCTATGGGTGGTCGTTTGCTAAAACGCTGGCTGGCTATGCCTTTGAAAAACAAAACAGCAATTGATGAACGTCTTTCAGCAGTTGATTATTTTCTTGCACAGGAAGAACTAAGCAACGAACTGAGAAAAAACATTCGCATGATTGGTGACCTTGAACGCATCATTTCAAGAGTGGCTGCAGGTCGTGTCAGTCCACGCGATGTGGTGCAATTAGGAAAAGCCTTGCGAGCCATAGAACCAGTAAAAGCAATTTGTGAAAACTCTTCTAATCCTGCGCTGAAGAAAATTGCAGAGCAACTTAATCCCTGCAAACTTATCACCGAAAAGATTGAAAAGGAACTGAACCCCGAAGCGCCTTTTATGATTCAAAAAGGAAATGTTATCAATGCAAGTGTTTCTGATGAGTTAGATGCGCTGCGTAAAATTGCTTTTTCAGGAAAAGATTATTTGCTAGAGATACAAAAACGCGAAGTGGAACGCACAGGAATTACTTCGCTTAAAGTGGCTTTCAATAATGTATTCGGCTACTATCTTGAAGTAACTAATGTACACAAAAATAAAGTGCCTGTCAACTGGATGCGCAAGCAAACGCTTACTAATGCTGAGCGTTATATTACTCCCGAGTTGAAAGAATACGAAGAAAAAATTCTGGGTGCTGAAGAAAAAATTCATGCCCATGAGGTGAGGTTGTTTAATGAATTAGTTGTTTCAGTAGCAGATTATATTTCGCCTGTTCAGCTTAATGCTGCACTCATCAGTCGCTTGGATTGCCTGCTTTGTT
>CAMBRL010000085.1 GCA_945870105.1 Chitinophaga pinensis | reverse complement strand
CAAAACAAAGTCCTGTCCCTGTGCCGTCTTCTCTTGACTGTAATCCGTTGGCAAGGTTTGCGCAAAAGCCAGTTCTTTGGCGCGCATACCTGTAGGTATCTCGCCCGTAGCAGGGTCGTGCAGCATATTCCAGTCGCGCTGTTTGCGGGCACTCTGCCCCTTCACGGTTCCTTCTTCATACGCATCACCCGGAACCTTTGCCGCATCTGATGTTTGCATAATCACTACAGTAAGTATGCACGAAAGAGCAAGAATAACTGCAATAGTAATCAGGATTTTATTTTTCATAAGTGAATTTTTTGTATTCGTAAATAAGGTAGGCAACACCTTGCTCATTCAGGGCAAGGCGGCTTTCTATCTTGGCTTCAAAGCGGTCGTTAACACTCAGTCCGGGGTAGCTGGTCTTCATACCCGGAAACAATTCAGGCGTGGTGGCAGCAAGGGTAAAGGCAAACGAAACACTCACCGTGTCGCCCGCGTTTCCTCCTTGATACAGACTGCCCTTTTTCTCCAGTGTTTTAATTACAATGCGTGCCCGGCAGGGCGCTTTTGCGCAGGGGCCGTCTGCCTCCCGCACTTCGTCAATCCAGATTATCTTCCCCGTAATCTTGGCCTGTGCCGATGCAAGCTCGTTGATGGAAGAGCTTACGGTCTTTACCACTTCATCAGTCGCGGCAGTTTGCTCCGTTGTTCTGCACGAGGTAGCAGCACCAACAAAAAGCACAAACAGGAAAGGGTATACTCCTTTTTTCATTGCACAAGTTTACAAAATTCGTTTGTTACACTATCTTAAAATCAATAGTTTTGCCCTGCTAAACAAAAAATGGATAAAACAGAAGTCTATAAACCGAAGAACAAAATCCGCATTGTTACAGCTGCTTCGCTGTTTGACGGGCACGATGCCGCCATCAATATCATGCGCAGAATTATTCAGGCAAGCGGTGCTGAGGTCATACACCTTGGCCACGACCGCAGTGTGAAGGAGATAGTAGACTGTGCCATACAGGAAGATGTGCAGGCCATCGCTATCACCTCTTATCAGGGCGGCCACATGGAGTTCTTCCGATACATGTTTGACCTGCTGAAAGAGGCAGACTGCTCACACATCAAAATCTTTGGCGGTGGAGGTGGTACCATACTTCCCTCCGAGATTGACGAGTTGCAGCGCTACGGCATCACACGCATCTACTCCCCTGACGATGGCCGCTCCATGGGCCTGCAGGGGATGATTAACGATATGTTGCAGCAATGCGACTTCCCCTCGGGTACTAATCTTAAAGACGAAGTAAAGTCACTTGCCAAGCGCGATGTAAAAGCCATTGCCCGTATCATATCAGCAGCAGAAAACTTCCCGGAAGACGCAAAGCTCCTCCTTAAACAAGTGGAAGAGATTGCCAAAGCCACCAAAGTTCCGGTCTTAGGCATCACCGGCACCGGAGGTGCCGGCAAGTCATCACTCATAGATGAACTCGTGCGCAGGTTCCTTATCGACTTCCCAAAGAAAAACATCGCCATCGTTTCGGTCGATCCTTCCAAACGCAAGACAGGGGGTGCATTGTTAGGCGACCGCATTCGCATGAACGCTATCGCCAACGACAGGGTTTACATGCGCTCACTCGCCACACGCCAAAGTAACCTCGCGCTTTCTAAGTACGTGCAGGAAGCGGTTAACGTGGTGAAAGCCGCTGGCTACGATTTAATAATACTCGAGACATCAGGCATCGGACAAAGTGATACCGAAATCCTTGACCACTCAGATGTTTCATTATATGTAATGACCCCCGAATACGGGGCTGCAACACAACTCGAGAAGATTGATATGCTCGACTTTGCAGATGTAGTTGCCCTCAACAAATTCGACAAGCGCGGTGCACAGGATGCCCTGCGCGATGTAAAGAAACAATACAAACGCAACCGCCAGTTATTTGACCTGCCCGATGATAAAACTCCTGTCTTCGGCACTATCGCATCGCAGTTCAATGACCCGGGCATGAACTCACTCTACATAGCAGTGATGGACAAGATAACGGAGAAGACCGGTACTGAATTCAAAACTCACATCGGTCACACCGATGAAATGAGTGAGAAGATATTCATCATCCCGCCTGCACGTGTCCGCTACCTGAGTGAGATATCAGAGAACAACCGTGGCTACGACAACTGGGCGAATGAACAGGCAGAGATTGCCAATCAGCTCTATGCACTCTTTACGGCTATTAAAACGGTTTCGCATGTTACCCTTAACAAGGTATTGCAGCCCGAAGAAGCCATGGAGGAGATCCTTCGCTCTGCTAAGGATGAAAGACAAGATGTGCTGAAAGTAATGCGTGCAGAGTTCGACCGCCTTCGTAAATCATTGGCTGCCGACAACTGGGATATCATAGAAGGCTGGCCCGCAAAAGCAAAGTTATACAAGGATGAGTTTTACTCCTTCAAAGTACGCGACAAGGTGATTAAGATTAAGACCCACACCGAGAGTTTATCGCATACCCAAATTCCTAAAGTGGCTACTCCGCGCTATCAGGCCTGGGGCGATGTTCTGCGCTGGGTTTTGCAGGAGAATGTGCCTGGTGAGTTTCCTTACGCTGCGGGTGTTTACCCGTTCAAACGCACGGAAGAAGACCCTGCCCGTATGTTTGCAGGCGAAGGTGGACCGGAACGAACCAACAAACGCTTTCACTACGTGTCAACAGGCCTGCCCGCCAAGCGCCTCTCAACTGCGTTCGACAGTGTAACACTGTACGGTCGCGACCCCGACCTGCGCCCCGATATTTATGGCAAAGTCGGAAATAGCGGTGTGTCTATCTGCTGCCTCGATGATGCAAAGAAGCTTTACAGCGGCTTTAATCTGGCCAGTCCAACCACATCGGTCTCTATGACTATCAACGGACCGGCACCAACACTCACTGCCTTCTTCATGAATGCCGCTATCGACCAGCAATGTGAGTTGTACATAAAGGCAAATGGCTTAGAAAAGGAAGTAGAGAAAAAAATTGCAGACATCTACAAAGCAAAAGGAGTAAAACGCCCGGAATACCAGGAGGATTTACCGGCAGGCAACGAAGGACTTGGCTTGATGTTACTCGGTGTTACCGGTGATCAGGTCTTGCCAAAGGATGTGTACGAAAAGATAAAGATAGAAACGCTCAAACAAGTGCGCGGCACCGTTCAGGCCGATATATTAAAGGAAGACCAGGCGCAGAACACCTGCATCTTCTCCACCGAATTCTCTCTGCGTGTCATGGGCGATGTTCAGCAGTACTTTATTGAGAACAACGTACGCAACTTCTACTCCGTTTCCATCAGTGGTTACCACATTGCAGAGGCAGGCGCCAACCCGATAACACAGTTGGCGTTTACTTTATCCAATGGCTTTACCTATGTAGAGTATTACCTCTCAAGAGGAATGAAAATTGACGACTTTGCACCCAATCTGTCGTTCTTTTTCTCCAATGGCATTGACCCGGAGTATGCTGTTATCGGTCGCGTAGCCCGCAAGATTTGGGCAAAGGCAATGAAGCTGAAGTACAAAGGCAATGAGCGTTCCCAGATGCTGAAGTATCACATTCAGACATCCGGTAGAAGTCTGCATGCTCAGGAAATTGACTTCAACGACATACGCACCACGCTCCAGGCACTCTACGCGATATATGATAACTGCAACTCGCTTCACACCAACGCATACGATGAAGCAATTACCACCCCAACCGAAGAAAGTGTGAGAAGGGCAATGGCAATTCAGTTGATTATTAATAAAGAGTTAGGATTGTCTAAGAACGAGAACCCTATTCAGGGTTCCTTCATCATAGAAGAACTCACAGATTTAGTGGAAGAGGCTGTCCTCTCCGAATTTGATAAGATAACCGAACGCGGAGGCGTGCTGGGTGCCATGGAAACCATGTATCAGCGCGGCAAAATACAGGAAGAAAGTCTGTACTACGAAACACTGAAACACACAGGCGAGTTCCCGATTATAGGCGTGAACACGTATTTATCCTCCAAGGGTTCGCCAACCATACTCCCGAAAGAAGTTATCCGTGCAACCGAAGAAGAAAAGCAATACCAGATATCCATGCTCACTGAACTGCACAAAGGAAATGCAGCACAAACGCAGGAGTTATTGCGTGAATTGCAGCTTGCCTCTATCCGCAACGAAAATATATTCGAGAAACTGATGGAAGCCGCAAAGTATTGCTCACTCGGACAAATTACTGAAGCCTTATTTGAAGTGGGCGGGCAGTACCGCAGGAATATGTAAAGGTGAATAAGTTCTCGGTTTTCATTTTAGTGCTGTTGCTGTTCTCTTGCAAAAAAGAACTCCCCAATTCCGAAACACTTCCCCTCGATCAGGAGATCCGCAACTGCAAGCCTGCCTCATCAAACAAAAAGAAAGTCCTCTTCATCGGCATTGACGGCTGCCGCACCGATGCTTTACTGAATTCAAACACCCCGGCAATTGATTCCCTGATTGCAACAGGGATATTTGTCAGCATGGTTGACCGTGGTCCAAACACAGTAAGCGTCCCTGGATGGTCGACTTTGTTGCACGGAGTTTTTCCTGCAAAGCATGGTTTGTTAGATAATTCATTTGACCAGCAGGATAACTTTGCTCAGTATCCTGATATGTTTTACTACATCCGACAGCAGCATCCTGAGTATAACCTGTGTGTGCTCACACATTGGTATAATTTTCAGCGATTAACCAGCAATGAAGATTTTTCAATAGCCCTTGAGTCAGACCAAGAACTAAAAGACTCCACAATCTGGGTGCTTGAAAATTGCAATCCAGATATGTTGGTTGTTCATTTTGATGATGTCGATCATGCCGGACATACTGTTGGTTTTGATCCTTTGCAACCTGAATACATTGCAGCGGTTGAACAAACAGATATTTACATTAATGAAATAATGACTAATGTTCGTCAACGCGAAGCTACCTTGAATGAAAAATGGATGGTAGTAGTTTGCACCGACCACGGTGGAAGTGGAGCATCTCATGGCGGTCAGGATGGTAATCCCGCAACCCGTTATGTGTTTCTTGTTCTAAATGGTGAAGGAATTCCCAATCATAATCAGCAGGGTAATGCTGCCAATACCGATGTGTTTCCAAGCATCATGAAATACCTTGATATTCCTGTTCAGGAAAACTGGGGATTAGACGGAACCTCGTTATATTGAAATTACGCGTTACCGATTACTGATAACCGAATACCAAAACTTACAGGTATTTAAAATCGTGACCTGCTTTCAATTCAATTAAATATTCATACATCAGTTTAATCACATTGTCCACATCGTCTTTGTGAACCGACTCAACTGTTGTGTGCATATATTTAAGCGGAAGCGAAATAAGTGCCGAAGCAACTCCTTCGCTTGAATAAGCAAAAGCATCAGTATCTGTTCCCGTAGCGCGCGAAACGGCTGCACGTTGGAACGGAATTTTCTTCTTCTCAGCAAGCTTAATAATGGCATACAAAACATTATTATGAACTGCAGGTCCGTAAGTAAGAACCGGTCCTTTTCCTGCTGATAAATCACCGCTGTTTTTCTTGTCATACATCGGTGATTGGGTATCGTGACAAACGTCAGTAACAATAGCCAAATCTGGTTTTATTTTGCGTGAAATCATTTCGGCTCCTCGCAATCCCACTTCTTCCTGCACTGAGTTTACAATGTATAATCCGTATTTCAGTTTGTTCTTTTTCTCTTTCAACATGCGGGCAACTTCGGCAATCATAAACCCACCGATGCGATTGTCTAACGCTCTGCCAACATAATAGCGGTTGTTCAGCACCATCAGTTCGTCTTCAAATGTTGCCACGCAACCTACGTGAACTCCCATCTTCTCCACCTCTTCGCTTGACTTGCAACCCAGGTCAAGGAAAATGTTTTTCATGCTTGGAGCCTCTTCTTTTCCTGCATCGCGCACGTGAATAGCCGGCCACCCGAAAATACCTTTTACAATTCCTTTTGCAGTATGTATGTTCACTCTTTTTGAAGGCGCAATCTGATGGTCAGAGCCACCGTTGCGTCTCAGGTAAATGTATCCGTCTTTAGTGATGTAATGAACAAACCACGAGATCTCATCGGCATGCGCTTCAATCACTACTTTGTATTTCGCATCGGGGTTGATAACACCTACCACTGTTCCGTATGTATCCGTAAAATACGAATCAATATAAGGTTTGATATAGTCTAGCCATATCGCCTGCCCCGATGATTCAAAACCCGTTGGTGATGCATTATTCAGATATTTTTCAAGAAATTTCCAGCTTTGTTCTCTCATATTCGTTATTAGTTATTTGTTATTAGTTAATCGTTTTTGGTTTTACTAATAACCAGTAACAATTAACATTTTTCTTTTTCAGGCCTTCGGACAATCCTTGCACATTTTCTCCTTTTTATATTTCTTGCAACACTTGCCTTTCTTTTTCTTGCACGAAATCATGCAGCCCGAAAAAGGGGATGTAAATGTTGTGTTAATGTTATTTGAAAATGAAGTTTTCATTGCCTTAAGCGATTGCCAAAAGTATTTGTAATAGAATTAAGAAACAAAAAAATCTCTTCATCGTAAGATGTGCGCCTAAAAACCTTCCTTTATTATGATGCACAGACTCTCCTTTTTAGTATTTGGTTTAACTACCTTGCTTTTTACTTCCTGCAAGAAAGCACCGATTGGTTCGGTTACCGTAACTATTCACGACTCAGGTGCACCCGTTGCGTACGATGAAGTGGTGATTGATATACGCAGGGTAGAGGTGAAGTTTGCCAATGCCAATACGAATAATGAATTCGGAAAATATTTTTTAGATGCCCACAACCAGCAGTTTGATATAGCCTCTCTTTCTGATAGCGAAGATGCCGAAATTGCCAACAAAAAACGTATGCCAACCGGTGCTCTTTCTGAAATGCGCATTGTAGCAGGTGATGAAAATTACATCAAAATTAACGGTGTTAAATACGACCTTGTTGTTTCTAATGCTCCCAACTCAGGGCTTACCATTCCTTTGGATGATGTAGGTATTTATGATGGTCAGCAAGCCGAAATTGTCCTCAACATAGATGTTGCCGGCTCTGTGCAGCAAAACGGTGGCAGCTATACGCTGAACCCGTTGATTACGGTGGAGTAGCTTTTCTTCCCACTAAGTTCACTAAGTTTTCTAATCAGTTGCCTTGTGCCCTTAGTGGTACCCCCCCCTGTTAAAAACTTTTTCCTCGATATGTTATGCGTGCATACTATAATTTTATACTTTTGTATCTGAAATCATGAAATTACCAGCCCAACAATCCGTCTGTTTTAACATCAAAACCGCGTGGCACGCCATTTCCCGTATGTATAACAATGGCGGCAGCGAATATGAACTCTCAGCCTCTCTGGGTTTTGTTTTATTGAATATAGACCTCGAAAACGGAACCCCTGCCACCAAAATAGCCCCCCTTCTGGGTATGGAAACACGCAGTTTAACCCGCATGTTAAAAACCATGGAAGAAAACGGGCTAATCTACAAGCAGGCACACGATAAAGACAAACGTTCTGTAATCATCTTCCTCACCGAAGAAGGCAAAGCAAAACGCGAACTTGCCAAGCTGGCCGTAAAAACATTTAACAACGCAGTGCGCGAAAACATATCCGAAGAAAAATTGTTAATATTTTTTGAAGTCATCAATGAAATAAACAAAGTAGTGGAACACAAACCCTTTGAAGCCGCCCGCAAAAAACAACAATTAGAAACAGCATAAACAATAACAACCACTTTGCGCCTTAGCGCCTTAGCGGTAAATTTTAAATAAACATGGAAGCAACACTTCAACAACCAACAACAGCAAAAGCAGTAACTACCGCCCCGCGCACCATTAAAAAAGTAACCGTTCTTGGTTCAGGTGTAATGGGTTCACGCATCGCCCTTCACTTCGCCAACATCGGTCTGCCGGTATTGTTGTTAGACATTGTTCCCCGCGAACCCAACGATGCCGAAAAAGCAAAAGGCCTCACCGTTGAAAATAAAGGCGTGCGCAACCGCATCGTAAATGATGCCCTTGCTTTTGCCCTGAAATCAAACCCTTCACCTATTTATAAAAAAGCATCTGCAAAGCTTATCACCACCGGTAACTTTGATGATAACATGAAAGACATTGCCGACAGCGATTGGGTGATTGAAGTAGTGGTGGAGCGACTCGATATCAAGAAACTGGTATTCGAGAAAGTGGAGAAATTCCGCAAGCCGGGCTCACTCATTACTTCCAATACTTCCGGTATTCCTATTCACTTAATGACCGAAGGCAGAAGCGAAGATTTTCAGAAACATTTCTGCGGAACACACTTCTTCAATCCTCCGCGTTACCTGCGTTTGCTGGAGATTATCCCAACTCCTAAAACCAACCAACCTGTTGTTGACTTCCTCATGGAATACGGAGATAAATTCCTTGGTAAAACAACTGTACTTTGTAAAGATACCCCTGCCTTTATCGCTAACCGCATTGGTGTAGCATCTATTATGTCACTCTTCCACCTCGTTGAAGAAATGGGATTAACCCCATCTGAAGTGGATAAAATGACCGGTACAACTTTGGGTCGCGCCAAGTCAGCAACCTTCCGCACTTGCGATGTGGTGGGCTTGGATACCTTGGTTCACGTTGCCAACGGTTTAAAAGATAATTGCCCAGATGATGAAGCCCGCGCTTCATTCACTCTTCCCGGCTATATCTCTAAAATGGTAGAAAACAACTGGCTCGGTTCAAAAAGCGGACAAGGTTTTTTCAAACAAGTGAAAAGTGCTGACGGCAAAAAAGAAATTCTGGAGCTTGACCTGAAAACGATGGAATACAAGCCATCACCAAAAGTGAAGTTCGCAACATTGGAAGCAGCAAAACCAATTGATGATTTACGTAAACGCTACAAAGTATTAATTGCCGGAAAAGACAAAGCCGGTGATTTTTACCGCAAAGCTTTTTATACCAATTTTCAATACGTCTCTAACCGCGTTCCTGAAATTTCGGATGAGCTTTACAAAATTGATGATGCACTGCGTGCCGGTTTCGGTTGGCAGTTGGGTCCTTTCGAATCATGGGATGCAGTGGGCGTTGCCGAAACTGCAAAAGCAATGGAAGCAGCAGGACAAAAACCTGCCGCATGGGTTTACGATATGTTGGCCACAGGCGCAACTTCATTCTATAAATTAGAAAACGGAATAAAAAAATACTGGGATATACCTTCTAAATCATACAAAGCAATTCCGGGTGCCGAAAACTTCATCATCCTTGAAAATATCCGCAAGACTTCTAAAGTATGGGGCAATTCAGGAACAACAGTGTTTGATATTGGTGATGGTGTTTTGAATTTGGAATTCCACACCAAAATGAATGCAATCGGTGGCGAAGTAATTGAAGGTATTAACAAAGCAATTGACCTTGCCGAGAAAAGCTACAAAGGTTTGGTGGTGGCAAACAACGGTGAAAATTTTTCAGCCGGTGCCAACCTTGGAATGATATTTATGCTTGCCATTGAGCAGGAATGGGATGAGTTGGATATGGCTATTCGCGCTTTCCAGAATACGATGATGCGTGTTCGTTATTCTTCTATTCCTGTTGTAGTTGCTCCTCACGGTTTGGCTCTGGGTGGCGCTTGCGAAATCGCTTTACACGCAGATAAAGTTCAGGCTGCTGCTGAAACTTACACTGGTTTGGTTGAGTTCGGAGTTGGATTGATTCCTGCCGGAGGCGGAACTAAAGAGTTTGCTCTTCGTGCTTCAGATGAATATGTTAAGGAAGGATTTCTTTTAAATCAATTGAAAGAAAGATACCTCACTATCGGAATGGCAAAAGTGGCAACTTCAGCTGCCGAAGCTTTTGAAATGGGTATTTATAGAAAAGGAACAGACGAAATATCCATGAACCCCGACCGCAGAATTGCTGATGCAAAGCGCTCGGTAATTGAGTTGTTTGACAAAGGCTACACAATGCCTGCAAAACGTAAAGACATAAAAGTATTGGGTCGTCAGGGATTAGGAATGTTTGCAGCAGGTGCCTTCAGTATGGTTTCAGGCGGGTATATTTCAGAACACGACAGGCTTATCTCTGACAAATTTGCTTATGCTCTATGCGGAGGTGATTTAAGCGAACCAACTGAAGTAAGCGAGCAATACCTCCTGGATCTGGAGCGTCAGGTATTCCTGTCGTTGTGCGGTGAAAAGAAAACCTTGGAACGTATGCAAAGCATACTTACTTCTGGCAAACCTTTGAGAAACTAATTCGTTTAATCCCGGCACATGGCGGGATTAAACTACTTAATGAATAGAACTCTAAAAATAATAACATTGATTTCGTTGCTCATAGCACCGCTGATAACCTTGTCGCAGAAAAGCGATCCGGATTTGCGTCCTGCATATGAGGAGCGTCCTCAATATATGCCTTTTGGAGGGAAGCACCGTAACCTGCGTGATGAATACGAGCGCAAAATCGGTTTGTGGAAATTCTATTCCTACACACATACATTGATTGCTGAAGTAAATTACAGCCATGATGTTAAGCACGGTATGGCTACTATCTATTTTCCGCATAACGGAACAGTAAAAGAGGTTGCAGAGTATTTTGAAGGCAAAAAAGATGGAGAATATCGTCTTTATTATTATTCCGGTGATATTAAAATAGAAGGGTTTTACAGCTATGGAAAACGTCATGGTAAATGGACCTACTACCACATCGTAACAGGTGAGATGAAATCAGAAGGTCGCTACAACAAAGGATTCAAAACAGGTGAGTGGAAACATTACAACGCAAAAGGCGAGTTGGTTAATACCTATGTTTATGGAGACGGTGGAGTATTGATTATGCAAAATGGAATACCTGTAAACCATGATGACCTTAAAAACCAGGCAAAAGAAGAAAAGGAAAGTCAGGAAGCTTTGAAGAAAAAGTTCCTGCAACAAAATCAGCAAATTCAAAAATCAAATAACATACCTCATTAAACCTAATCAATAAATTACAACATGAAATTAGAAGCATACATTGTAGCCGGATACAGAACGGCTGTAGGCAAAGCCCCCCGCGGACTTTTTCGTTTCACACGCCCTGATGATCTGGCAGCGGATGTAATCCGTCACCTTGCCTCATCGGTTCCAACGCTTGACAAAGAATGGATTGACGATGTGATTGTCGGCAACGCAACACCGGAAGCAGAACAAGGATTGAATATCGGAAGAATGGTTTCTCTGATGGGCTTGAATTCTGTTAAAGTTCCGGGAATGACTGTAAACCGTTATTGCTCTTCAGGATTGGAAACCATTGCCATTGCAGCAGCAAAAATAAGCACAGGCTTGAACGAGTGTATTATTGCAGGTGGTGTTGAAACCATGAGTCCAATCCCTTTTGGTGGGTGGAAAGTTGCTCCGAATTATGATATTTCTAAAAATAATCCTGACTGGTATTGGGGAATGGGTCTCACTGCCGAAGCGGTTGCGAAAGAGTATAAAATTTCACGTGAAGACCAGGACATCTTTGCCCTCAATTCACAAAACAAAGCGTTGGCAGCAATCAAAGAAGGAAAGTTTAAAGAAGGCATTGTTCCGATTAAAGTAAAGCAGGTTTACCTGGATGAACAGGAAAAACGCAAAGAAAAAGAATACATTGTTGATACGGATGAAGGTCCACGCGCAAGTACCATTGAAGCATTGGCAAAATTGAAACCGGTGTTTCATGCTAAAGGTTCGGTAACTGCAGGAAACTCTTCACAGACTTCTGACGGAGCGGCTTTTGTATTAATCGTTTCTAAAGAAATGTTAAAAAAACTAAATGTTGAACCAATTGCACGTTTGGTTTCTTACGGTGTTGCAGGCATAGAGCCACGCGTAATGGGTGTTGGTCCGATTGAAGCAATTCCGGTAGCACTTAAAAAAGCAGGAATGAAATTGCAAGACATCGAGCAGTTTGAGTTGAATGAAGCGTTTGCTTCGCAATCATTGGCTGTTGTCCGCACTCTTGGAATTAATCCTGACTTGGTAAATGTAAACGGAGGAGCTATTGCACTTGGACATCCGCTTGGTTGTACAGGAGCAAAACTTTCAGTTCAGCTTTTTAATGAAATGCGCGCACGTAAACAAAAATACGGAATGGTTACCATGTGCGTTGGAACAGGACAAGGCGCAGCAGGTATCTTTGAATTATTGAATTAATCTCACATCATCATATCTCAAATCTAAATTAAAACAATGGAAACAACAACAACAAAAGCCGCGCTTAAAGGAGGCGAATGGCTGGTAAAAGACACTGATGCACAGGACGTATTTATTCCTGAACAGTTTGACGAAGAGCAACGCATGATTGCTAAATCCTGCACGGATTTTATTGCTGCTAATGTAGCTACCCGTTTGGATGAAATCGATTCAATGAAAAACCCTGACCTGATGCCCGAACTGGTTACTAAAGCCGGTGAACTTGGTTTGTTAGGTGTAAGTGTTCCTGAAGAATACGGAGGTTTCGGAAAAGACTTTGCAACAGGAATGTTGTTGACCGAAGCTACAGGAGGTGGTCATTCATTCTCAGTGGCTTTATCGGCTCACACCGGAATCGGAACGCTACCAATTCTTTATTATGGCAATGCTGAACAAAAAGCTAAGTATCTTCCACTACTGGCTACAGGTGAGTGGAAAGCTTCTTATGCATTGACGGAGCCAAGTTCAGGTTCTGATGCCAACTCAGGAAAAACAAAAGCTAAACTTTCTGATGATGGAAAGAAATGGATTATTAACGGACAAAAAATGTGGATTACCAACGCAGGTTTTGCCGACCTTTTTATCGTGTTCGCAAAAATTGATGATGATAAAAACCTGAGTGCTTTTATCGTTGAGAAAAACTACGGTGGAATTACCTTGAATGCCGAAGAAAAGAAAATGGGTATCAAAGGTTCATCAACCCGTCAGGTGTTTTTTAATAACTGCGAAGTGCCGGTTGAAAACCTGCTTTCTACCAGAGAGAATGGTTTTAAAATTGCCGTAAATATTTTAAATATCGGAAGGATAAAATTAGCAGCAGCAGCGGTTGGTGGTTCAAAAAATGCTGTTACTACAGCTGTGAAATATGCAAATGAGCGCGAACAATTCGGTCGCCCGATTGCAAAATACGGAGCTATCCGCTATAAATTAGCTGAGATGGCAACACGTATCTATGCTTCTGAATCAGCTACCTACCGCGCTACTCAGGATATTGAAAATGCTATCAATGATCTTATTGCCGGTGGAATGGAAGAAGGGAAAGCAAAACTGAAAGGCACGGAAGCCTACGCAGTTGAGTGTGCTATTCTTAAAGTTCATGGTTCTGAAGTGTTGGATTATTCAGTAGATGAAGGTGTGCAGATTTATGGAGGAATGGGTTTCAGCGCTGAAGCACCTATGGACCGTGCTTACCGCGATGCACGTATCAACCGTATTTTTGAAGGAACTAATGAAATCAACCGTATGCTTACCGTTGACATGATGTTGAAAAAAGCAATGAAAGGTGAGCTTGACCTGATGGGCCCTGCAACTAAAGTAGTAGGTGAGTTGATGTCAATTCCTGATTTTGGTGGCGAAGATGATACACTGTTTGCTGCTGAAAAGAAATACATCAAAAATTTCAAAAAAGCGGCTTTGATGGTTGCCGGTTCAGCAGTTCAAAAGCTGATGATGGAATTATCAAAAGAGCAGGAAGTATTGATGAACATTGCTGATATGCTGATTGATATTTACACTGCAGAATCAGTATTGCTGCGCACCGAGAAATTGGTGAGCCTGCAAGGCGAAGCTGCATGTGCAGAGCGTTTAGACATGATGCGTGTTTACATCAACGATGCTGCTGACCGCATTAACGTTGCCGGTAAAAATGCTGTGAACTCCTACTCTTCAGGCGATGAACAACGCATGATGCTGATGGGCTTGAAACGTTTTACAAAAGTAAATCCGCTTAACACCAAAGATGCACGCAGAAGAGTTGCTGCAAAAATTGTTGAAGCGAATGCTTATCCTTTCTAAATCTTGTTGAATAAATGTAAAAAGGCTTCGGACATTCCGAAGCCTTTTTTATTTCTTTAAAACGCTTTCCCTTTTAGGTCACTAATCATCTCTCCGTAATTAAACCCCTTTGCCAGGCCGTTCAGTGCCTGGGCAATGCGTTTTACTTTGGTTTCGGGAGTTTTGGCACTCTCAATCCAGTTAGAGTAATAATGTTGATGAGAAGGAGAAAGTTTATTGAAGTTTGTTATTGCCTCTTTGTCATCGGCAAGGCATTCCATTAAATCTGCGGAAAGTATTTTCTCGCTTTTGTCTTCTTCTAATTCTACTATTAGTGTTTCGCCTTTGCGTCTGCCGAGTTTTTTAAGCAAATCCTTTTTCAGCGCCATAATAAAATCTCCTTCGCCCATTGGTAAAAGGGCAACCTGTTTTATAGAAACGTTATCTAATTTGCCTTTTACTCGAAATGATTTTTTGTTTTTCGGTTTCAGCAACTGCGCTTTTTCGGCAGGAATATGAATGTAGGTCCAGCCGGTTTTTTCACCTTGCTCGCCAAAGCGTTCTATTAAACAGTTGAATTGAATCATGATTGCAAACGTAAAATAATTGCCACAGATTCACAGATTTATTTGAAGCTTTTTTAGTTTTAATCTGTGAATCTGTGGCAACTCTAACCTATAACTATTGACTCTCTTTCCTATCTTCGCCCCATGGTAAACTACAACCCAAAAGACTGGTTTAAACTTATTTTCAGCGTTCAAAAGAGTGATACAATTCGCATGCTTGCACCTGCTATTTGCGGCATTGCAATATTTACATTTTTAGTATGCTTTCTCGAAATTGAGTTGCTTGAACTCAAATATAAAAGCACAACAATTATCCACTCTTTATTGGGTTTTGTTATTTCGCTCTTATTGGTTTTTCGCACCAATACCGCTTATGAGCGCTGGTGGGAAGGTCGCAAACTCTGGGGCGCAATGGTAAATAACACACGTAATCTGGCCATTAAGCTTAATGCATATATTCCTAAAGGAGATAGTGAGACACGTGAGCGTTTTCGTATACTTATTACCAATTATGTATTTGCAGTTAAAGAGCATTTGCGAAAAGGAGTGAAAGTAAATGACCTTGAAGAAATTAAAATCCTTCCTTTTGAGAAGCTTGAAAAATCGAAACATATTCCTAATCAAATCGCCTCAGTTATTTTTAATGAACTCAATCAACTGAGCGAAAAGCAAATAATTAATGACCAGAAAATGCTTGTCTTGAATGCCGAATTTTCTTCATTGACGGATATTACAGGCGGTTGCGAGCGGATTAAGAATACGCCAATCCCTTATTCATACAGCATGTTCCTGAAAAAATTCATCTTCATTTATGTTATCACCATGCCCTTTGGTTTTGTAACAGATTTCCGTTATTGGACAATTCCTGTAGTAATTTTTGTGTTCTATGTGCTTGCAAGTCTGGAATTGATTGCGGAGGAAATTGAAGACCCGTTTGGCAAAGATGCCAACGACCTTCCGGTTGATGATATTGCAGGCAGAATAAAAAATAACCTGCACGAAATTTTTAACGGTTAATAGTCAACAACCGAGAGGCTGTAAACTACCGACTCTTTCCTATCTTCGCGCGCAATATGAAATTACAAAATGATTTAATTCTTCGCGCTGCCCGTGGCGAAAAAACAGAGCGCACTCCTGTTTGGCTGATGCGTCAGGCAGGGCGTATATTGCCTGAGTATCGTGAGGTTCGTTCCAAACTTGGCGGCTTTAAAGAATTAGTGGAAAGCCCTGAGTTTGCTTGTGAGGTAACCATTCAGCCCGTTGATATTCTGGCTGTGGATGCAGCCATTATTTTCTCTGATATATTGGTTATTCCTGAAGCAATGGGTTTACCTTACCAAATGGTAGAAAGCAAAGGTCCTTGGTTTGAAAATACAGTGAAATCCGAAGCCGATGTAAATAGACTTAGAATTGCTGAAGGTGCAGACCTGCATTATGTTTTAGATGCAATTAAGCTCACCAAAAAAGAATTGAACGGTCGCGTTCCTCTTATTGGTTTTGCAGGCGCTCCCTGGACAATTTTCTCTTACATGATTGAAGGAAAAGGTTCCAAAACTTTTTCAGTTGCTAAGAAAATGCTTTATACCAATCCTGCACTTTCACA
>CAMBRL010000084.1 GCA_945870105.1 Chitinophaga pinensis | reverse complement strand
ATAACACTTCCTGCGCCCAAGAAAAGTAATGCTTTAAAAAATGCGTGTGTAATCAGATGGAACATTCCGGTTGAGTATGCTCCTACTCCAACCGCAACAAACATATAACCCAACTGACTAACGGTAGAATAAGCCAACACCTTTTTAATATCGTTTTGCGTGATGGCAATAAATGCTCCGAGCAATGCAGTAGCAACACCAACATAGGTGATAACTTCCATCGTAATCGGTGCCAGCGTGAACAGAATGTTGGAACGCACGATCATGTAAATACCGGCAGTTACCATGGTTGCAGCATGTATCAACGCAGAAACAGGAGTTGGTCCCGCCATCGCATCAGGCAGCCATGTGAATAAAGGAATTTGTGCGCTCTTTCCTGTTGCTCCAATAAAAAGAAGCAACGTAATGGTAGTAATAACAGCTACTCCCGCAGGCATGGATACCGCACTGCTGAACACCTGTGCATATTCAATACTTCCAAATGTGATGAAAATTAAAAAAACTCCGGTAAGAAAACCTACGTCACCAATACGGTTCATTACGAATGCTTTTTTAGCAGCATCATTATTTGCGTTGTCGCTAAACCAAAAACCGATCAATAAATAAGAACAGAAACCTACGCCTTCCCAACCAACAAACATCAGTATGTAATTAGCTCCCAGCACCAGCATCAGCATTGAGAACACAAACAAATTCAGGTAAGAGAAATAACGCGCAAAGCCTTCATCATGGCTCATGTAGCCAACAGAATAAACATGGATGAAGAAACCAATGCCGGTAATAATTAAGGTCATCAAAACAGAAAGCGGGTCAATCAACAATGAAAGAGAAACCGAGAAACCACCTGCATTCATTAGTTCTCCTAGGCTTAAAGTCTGAGCGCCTGCTCCTCCAAGAAGTTCAATAAAAATTCCGGCTGCAATTACAAATGAACCCAAAACACTTCCACATGCAACGAGAGAAACTATGTTTTTAGAAAGCAATTTTTTTCCAAGCGCGTTGATTAAAAAACCAACTAACGGCAATAAAAGAATAAGCCAGGCTGCGTTTATCATTACCACTTCAATTTGCTCAGTAAGTTAATATCAATGGAATGAATATTCCGGTAAATCATCACGATGATTGCAAGGCCAACTGCTACCTCAGCCGCTGCCACAATCATAATAAAGAAAACAAAAATCTGTCCTGCTGCACTGGAATGAAATGCTGAAAATGCTGCCAACAAAAGGTTGCAGGCATTCAGCATTAATTCAATGGACATGAACATGATGATCACATTTCTGCGAAGCAATACACCCAACACTCCTAATGAAAACAGAAGAGCACTCAATATAATGTAGTGTTCAAGCGGGGCAACCTGTGTTATCTGTGCAGAAATATTTTCCATCTATTTCAAATCGTGTTTTACTAAAACAACTGCTCCTATAATTGCTGAGAGCAGCAACAACGCTGACACTTCAAACGGAAGCAGAAAATCATTAAACAAAACTTTTCCAAGTGCTTTTACATAACCAATCTGGTCATCAAAAGGCTGCGCTGCAATAATTGATTCAGTGCCTTTAAGTGTTCCGGTGAAGGTAACCAGCAACAAACCGGCAGCAACTGCAGCAGCCAACTTCAACACATTTGACTTGGCAGGCTCATTGTCTTTATTCAAATTCAATAACATGATTACCGAAAGAAAAAGAACCATAATAGCACCCGCATAAACAATGATGTGAACGATAGCGAGGAACTGTGCATTCAATAAAATATAGTGTCCTGCAATGGCGAAAAACGCAATGATAAGATACAACACGCTGTGCACCGGATTTTTTGCTGTTATCACCATCAGACCTGCTGCCACAGCTACAAACGAAAGAAAATAAAAAAGAAACTGGGTCATAAATTTATCTTCTTCTTATCGGTTGTGTGTAAGTTTTTTATTCTTTTTGAATTCCAGAACTTCAGGTGTCTGACGCTTTGAAACATCAATCGGGTTTTCCAAAGTCTCTACTAATTTGTCTTTACCGTAAACAAATTCATTCCTTTCAAAATCAGAAGGAACAATGCGGTCGGTAAGAAAAATAGACTCTTTCGGACAAGCATCTTCGCAATCACCGCAGAAAATACAACGCAGCATATTAATTTCGTAAACGGCTGCATATTTTTCTTCACGATACAAATTCTCTTCACCTTTTTTGCGTTCTGCAGCAACCATGGTGATTGCTTCAGCAGGACAAGCAACTGCGCATAATCCACAAGCAGTGCAGCGTTCAGCACCTTTCTCATCGCGTTTCAACACGTGCATACCTCTGTAAATTTGACTGAATTCACGAGTCTGCTCAGGATAGCTGATGGTAGTTTTCTTTGAAAACATGTGCTTGAGCGTAATTCTCATTCCACCAAAAATAGCAGGCAGGTAGAGTTTTTCAACCCAGGTCATTTCCTTCTTTCCTACAACTTTTTTCCTGTTAGTTAATGACTGCATTTCCCTGAATTAATTATTGGTCGCGAATATAATTGCTCCTGTGAGAAGAATATTAAAAATTGCAAGCGGTATTAAAACTGTCCAGCCCAAACGCATCAGTTGGTCATAACGAAATCTTGGTATGGTCCAACGTATCCACATGAAGAAAAAGATGAAAAAGAAAATTTTGGCAAAGAGGAAAACAACTCCGAGAATAGCTATTACGTTTGATGATAAGCCCATGTCATTCATGAATGGAAAATTATATCCGCCAAAATAAAGCGTTGAAATAACTGCCGAAGCAATAAACATATTGATGTATTCAGCGAACAGATAAAAGCCCAATTTCATACTGCTGTATTCAGTATGATAACCACCAATCAATTCGGTTTCGCATTCAGGTAAATCAAAAGGTGCACGATTGGTTTCGGCAAATGAGCAGATGATAAAAATGAGAAAGCCCAAAGGCTGAACAAAAATATTCCAATGAAAACCTGCTTGTGCAGCTGAAATTTCTTTCAAACTCAATGTTCCTGTTGACATAATAAGCGCAATGATGGCAAGTCCCATCGCAATTTCATAGCTGATCATTTGCGAAGAAGCACGCAACGCACCCAGCAACGAGTATTTGTTGTTAGAAGCCCAGCCCCCAATCATAATTCCGTAAACACCAATGGAAGTAACCGCAAAAACATATAACACACCAATATTCAAATCTGTAATCTGTAATGAAAAATCTGTTCCTCCAATATTGATAGATGAACCCCAGGGGATAATAGCGCTTGTCATTAAAGCAGTTGTCATGGCAAGACAAGGACCAAGAATAAACAACACTTTGTTGGATATATCCGGAATTAATTCCTCTTTCATAAACATCTTCACACCATCAGCAAGCGGTTGCAGAATTCCGAAAATACCTGCGCGGTTAGGACCAAGCCTGTCCTGCATGAATGCTGCAATTTTGCGCTCACCGTAAGTAGAATACATTGCAATCACCAACGTAATCACAAAGATTGAAAGAATAAGAACTACTTTAAATATAAGATCTGGAGTAAACATTACTTCTTCAATTTCTTAACATCCAATTTCATCTGTTTCAGATTCTCGTAATGATTTTGCGAAATCACTGAATGTCTGTCAACATGCGTTGGTTGCTCAATCACCCAATCCGAAACATTTTTCTTGTCGTAACGACATTCGTTACAAATAAATTCTTTCACTTCTCCCCACTGATCTTTCCGACCGGTAACACGAAGAACATCTTCGCCTTTGAACCACAATCTCACATTACCTGAACACTTGGTGCAATTGCGGTGAGCCTCTACCGGTTTGGTAAACCATACACGACTTTTGAAACGGAAAGTTTTATCTGTGAGTGCACCAACCGGACAAACATCAATCATGTTTCCGCTCATTTCGTTGTCAATCGCTTTCTCGATGTAGGTAGAAATTTCTGAAACATCACCACGGTTCATCACACCGTGCACACGGCTAGGACAAAGCTGGTCAGCAACTTTTACACAACGGTAGCAAAGAATGCAACGTGTCATGTGCAACTGAATTTTGTCTCCTATATCTTTCTTCTCAAATTCTCTGCGACCGAATTCATAACGGGTTCCTTCCTTTCCATGCTCAAAACCTAAGTCTTGCAAATTACATTCCCCGGCTTGGTCGCAAATCGGGCAATCCAACGGATGATTCATTAAAAGAAATTCAACCACTCCGGCACGTGCTTCCACTACTTCAGGTGAAGTAATATTCTGCACTTCCATTCCATCCATCACAGGCTGGCGGCAAGATGCTACCAATTTTGGCATAGGGCGCGGGTCTTTTTCAGAACCTTTAACAACCTTAACCATGCAGGTTCTGCAATAGCCACCTGATGTTTCCAACTTTGTATAATAGCACATTGCCGGTGGAACAATTTCTCCACCTATCATGCGCGCTGCATTCAGGATACTTGTTCCCTCAGGCACTTCTATAGATATTCCGTCAATTGTAACTTTTGGCATTTTTATGCAGGTTGCAAATTATTGACTCTGTAATAATGTTGTATATCTCTCATGTTCTCACCATTCTTCACATATTCTTCAAACTCGCTTCTGAAGTGGCGTATCGCGCTGGCAACAGGCCATGAAGCTGCATCACCCAACGGACAAATTGTTCTGCCATCAATCTTACTTTGAATATCCCAAAGCAAATCAATGTCAGCCATTGTTCCATGTCCATCTAAAAATTTGTGAAGGATTTTTTCCATCCATCCAGTTCCTTCTCTGCAAGGTGAACATTGTCCGCAACTTTCATGATGATAAAAGCGGGTGAAGTTCCAAAGATTTTTTACAACGCTTGTATCCTCATCCATCACAATAAAACCGCCTGAACCCAACATGGTTCCTTCTCCAAAACCACCTTCACTTAAACTCTCATAACTCATCAGACGAGGCTCGCCTTTCGGTGTTTTTAATAATTTTTCTCCGGGAAGAATTGGAACAGAAGAGCCTCCGGCAACAACTGCTTTCAGTTTTTTACCGTTGCGAATTCCTCCGCAATATTGGTCAGAGTAAAGAAATTCTTCAACCGGAAGACCTAATTCAATTTCATAAACTCCGGGCTTATTAATATGTCCGCTTGCCGAAATCAATTTTGTTCCTGTTGATTTTCCGATGCCAATTTTTGCATACTCATCACCGGTCATATTAATAATAGGAACAATGGCAGCTAATGTTTCTACATTGTTTACAACTGTAGGACATTGCCACACACCTTTCACTGCAGGAAATGGCGGCTTGATGCGAGGGTTTCCTCTTTTACCTTCCAGCGATTCTATCAGTCCTGTTTCTTCTCCGCAGATATAAGCTCCTGCTCCGCAGTGAACATATAAATCTAAATCATAACCTGTGCCGAGAATATTTTTTCCAAGATAACCTGCATCATATGCTTCCTGAATCGCTTTCTCTAAAATGTGAAACTGATACATCATCTCACCGCGGATATAGATGTAGGATGTATTTGCTCCCAACGCGAATGAAGAAATAATCATCCCTTCAATCAAAATATGCGGCTTGCGCTGCATCAGGTAACGATCTTTAAAAGTTCCTGGCTCGCTCTCATCTGCATTGCAAACGAGATAACGCGGAACTCCCGGAGGTTTTGCAATAAAGCTCCATTTCATTCCTGTCGGAAATCCTGCTCCACCTCTTCCGCGCAAACCTGATTTCTGAACTTCCGAAACAACTTCTTCGGGTTTCATCTTCAGCGCTTTTTCCAAAGCAGCATAACCGCCATTGGCTTTATAGCCCGCAAGCGTTGCGATACCTTCTTTATCTAAATCATTAATTAAAAGCTGTCTTCCCATTATTGCTTTATATCAGAATGATTTGTAATCCGTTCTTTTCTCCAGTGCGAAACGTTTTCACCTTTCGCTTTGTAATTATCAAGAATATCAGAGCATTTTTCAAATGTCAGATTTTCGTGATAGGTCTCTCCTATTTGCATCATGGGAGCTGTTCCGCAGGATGCAAGACACTCAACTGTTTTTAATGTGAACATTCCATCAGCAGTTGTTTGTCCTTCTTTTATGTTCAGTTTTTTCTCAATGAATTTCACTAAATCTTCTGCACCCATTAACCAACAAGGTCCTGTTCTGCAAACTTCAATCACACATTTACCAACCGGTTTCAGGTTATACATGCTGTAAAAAGAAGCCACTTCATACACCTCAACAGGTTGAATACTTAATAGCGAAGCAACATAATCCATTACAGGCGCACTCAGCCAGCCGCCAAATTCAGCCTGCGCAAGGTGCAGAACCGGCAGTATTGCCGACTTCTGTTTCCCTTCGGGATAACGTTTCATTATTTTGTGACTAAGCGCCAACGCTTCGTCAGAAAATTTTATGGGTTTAATCTCTGCCATTCTTTAAGCATCTAATTCTCCGGCAATCACATTCAAACTGCTCAGGGTTAATATTGCATCACTAAGCATCGCACCTTTAATCATTTCGGTATATGCCTGGTAATAAATAAAACAAGGTCTGCGGAAATGCAGGCGATACGGGGTTCTTCCACCATCACTCACCAGGTAAAAACCAAGTTCTCCGTTTCCGCCTTCTACTGAATGATAAACTTCTCCTTTAGGAACTTCCACTTCGCCCATCACAATTTTAAAGTGATAAATCAACGCTTCCATGTTGTTGTAAACTTCTTCTTTAGGCGGCAGATAAAATTCAGGAACATCGGCATGAAAAACTTTTTCAGGCATCTGTTTTATTTTATCCATTGCCTGACGAATAATGCTCAGGCTCTCCCACATTTCCTGCTCACGCACCATAAAACGGTCATAAGTATCACCGCTTGTTCCTACCGGAACTACAAAATCAAAATCCTGATAACCTGAATACGGGTTCATTACACGCACATCGTAATCAACTCCTGTAGCACGCAGGTTTGGCCCGGTAAATCCATAGTTCAAAGCGCGTTCGGCAGTAATAGCACCAACACCAATTGTCCTGTCCATGAAAATGCGGTTGCGCATCAACAGGCTTTCGAACTCTTTTATAACAGCCGGGAACGTTTTCAGGAAATACTCGATCTTATCAATACACTTCGGAGAAAAATCTCTTTCCAGTCCACCAATGCGTCCAACGTTTGTTGTTAAACGTGCTCCGCAAATCTCTTCGTATATCTCATAAATATGTTCACGTTGCTGGAACACATAAAGGAAACCTGACAATGCTCCGGTATCAACACCAATAACACTGTTGCAAACAATATGGTCGGCAATTCGTGCCAGTTCCATAATAACTACACGCATGTATTGAACACGTTTAGGAATTTCAATTCCCGCCAGTTTTTCAACCGTCATGTGCCAGCCCATATTATTGATGGGTGAGGAACAATAATTCAATCTGTCGGTAAGAGGTGTGATCTGGTAATAAGGTCTGCGCTCCGCAATCTTTTCAAATGCACGGTGTATGTATCCGATTGTAGGAACGGCATCAACAATGATCTCACCATCCATCTTCACAATATTCTGAAAAATACCGTGAGTAGCCGGATGCGTTGGCCCGAGGTTAAGGGTAGTATAATCTTTTTCTTCTACTGCTGTTTGAGCAGTTTTAATTTCGTTCATACAATTTTACCTTCCAAACATTGTATCATTCTTATCTTCCCTTGTTCCATCTTCCAGAGGATACTCTTTCCTCATAGGATGATAAGTCATATCTTCCATATTCAGTATTCTGATAAGGTTAGGATGACCTTTAAATATAAAGCCATAAAAATCAAAAGCCTCACGCTCCATCCAGTTTGCCGTTGAAAAAATTCCGGTCAGCGTAGGATATTCCATATCATTTGCCGGAGTATAAACTTTAAGTCTAATTCTCCAGTTCTTAGGCATGTTGTGCAACTGATACATGATACAAAACTCTCCTCCCTTATTATCAGGAAACTGAATTCCGCACATGGTAGTCAAAAAACGAAAGCCTAACTCTTCCTCATTATATAGGAAGCTGATAATCTCAATTATCTTTTTCTTGCTTACTGTGTAAACCGGAAAATCATAAGCCTGTTCAGTTGAGATAATATCCTCACCGAATTTGCTTTTCAGTTTATCGTGAACGATATGCAGCAAGGTATCTTCCATTAGTCAACCTTTATACCGTAAGTTGCAAGCATTTCTTTGTATTCAGGAGAATTTCTTCTTCTTAATGATTCATTTCCTACGAGGTCCTGAATTTTTAAAATTCCGTCTATCACCTGTTCTGGGCGTGGAGGGCAACCGGGAACGTAAACATCCACGGGAATAATTCTGTCAATTCCCTGCAACACACTGTACGTATCAAATATCCCACCGCTGCTGGCACAGGCACCCATTGATAAAACCCAACGAGGCTCTGCCATTTGCTCATATACCTGTTTTACAACAGGAGCCATTTTTTTAGCAATTGTTCCCATCACCATCAGCAAATCGGCCTGACGGGGCGAGAAACTTAAACGTTCAGAACCAAAACGGGCAAAATCATAATGTGAACCCATCATAGCCATGAACTCAATTCCGCAGCAAGAGGTAGCAAAGGGTAAAGGCCAGATTGAATTTTTACGTGCCAAGCCCACCGCCTTATCCATTGAAGTAGCAAAAAAGCCTGGGCCATCATGGCCGGCAGGCACTTCGGCAATATTGAAATTAGGCTTAATTATTTCTGACATTTTCTTTCTTTAAAAATCACTCCCACTTTAATGCACCCTTCTTAATGATGTAAATAAGTCCTGCAAGCAGAAAAGCTATAAACACGAGCATTTCCAGAAAGCCCTGCAAACCAAGTTCCCTGAAATTAACTGCCCAGGGATACATAAATATAACCTCCACATCAAAAAGAACAAATAGTATAGCTACCAGAAAATATTTGATAGAAAAGGGAACACGCGCATTTCCTGTTGATTCAATTCCGCACTCAAAAATCTCGTCTTTTTTCTTCGATTTTCTTTTAGGCCCGAGCAATGCCGTTGCAACCATGGTGGTTACCACAAAACCCAATGCTACTATCAGTTGTATGCCTATAGGAAGATAATCGTTCAGTGAGTTCATTTTTCTTTAAAAAACTGCGCAAATCTATAAACTTTTTATGTGCGCCACAGGATTAAAAAATTCTTTTTCAACAACTGTACCCACAATAAATAAAGGCTGTGTTTTACACTAAACAAAAAAGCCCGACACATGTTTAGAATAGCCCGATGAATTCGGGTTATTTTTCGGTTGAGGAATTACAAAAAAGTAACCTATTCTTTAATGTTTATGAAGTTGGGATTACTACAAACAAAAAAGTCTTCCCTTTTGAGGAAGACTTTTTGCGGGCTGGACGGGACTCGAACCCGCGACCTCTGCCGTGACAGGGCAGCATTCTAACCAGCTGAACTACCAGCCCAAGGAGAATTTATCTTGTATGAACCAGAGGGTTCAAAAATCACATTTTATCTTAAAGAACTACTGTACCTTTCGGTAAAACAGGGTGCGAAAGTAACTCATTTTTGCATTCCTGCAAAATTATTTATCAGTAAGATGGTAAGAGATGGATTCTACGCCATTTACACGGCTCTGCCCCATCTGATGAAACAACTGAACGTAATAACTTCCTGCCTTTTGTACCTCCAGATCTGGAAAATCAATCTTCACTGTCTTTCTGCGGAAAGCTATATTCTGCTCTTCATTAACCGCCAGTTCTTTGCTGAACAGTAAAATACCCTGAGCCGGGCTTACCACTTTTATTTTCACATACAGTTTATCAAACTCGTAATTCTCGTTAAGTTCTACATCAATGCTTAGTTGCTGCTTTTTATCGTCCGGTTTGGCAATACGGAAAAGCGGCAACTGGTCGTCTTTCCAGATGGTTCCGGCAAAACGGCATATATCACCTGTTGTAGTCATATCCACACCGGGTCCGGCATTTACTGAAAATGAACCTTTAAGATTATCAATCTTCCCGGTTTCTTCGTTATTAAGGTAAATATATGCCTGCACCGAATCACCTTGCTCCAGATAAATTTCCTTGATTGTTCCTGTATAGCTCTCTCCAAAATAGAGGTAATCGTTCAGCGTGTCTTTACCTATGATATAGCGTACATTCAGGTAAATATCCAGTTTGCTTTCCTTTACATTCTTAACATTAAATAAGAATGAAACATTAATGTTCTTCTGAGCTGTATAGCTTACCATCAGCGGTTTTTCGCGCACAAGCGAAGTAAAATCAACCGCTGACGAAACAAGGGCAGAACATAAAAACAGGAATACTACAGAAGCTCTCTTCATAATCAGGTCATCTTTTTACGCTTCAGCAAATAGGGCAATAAAACCTGTCGGTAGCCCTGTTTTATATCGGCTTCAATAAAATCGATATTGAATTGTCCGCAGCGAAGCATCAGTTCTTTTTTAAATTTTTGAGCTGCTTCTACGTAAGATTGTCTGATTTCGTTCGGAACTACGCGTAATTCTTCTCCAGTCTCCAAATCTATAAAGCGATATGGACGATTATCGAACTCAAAATTGAGCTCTTTTGAGTTGTCATTTACGTGAAATAATATTACCTCGTGCTTATTATGACGCAAGTGCTGCAAGGCAGAAAAAATTGCCTCGTTGGCTTTGCCACTGTTATCCATCATATCACTGAAAATAATAACAAGCGAACGTTTGTGAATGCTTTCGGCAATCTGGTGCAGGGCATCTGCAGCCCCTGTCTTTTTCTTTACGGTAAGTTCACGCTGCTGCAAAATATTTTCCAGTTCATGAAACAGCAGTTTGCTGTGCATGGTGCTGGAACGTGCAGGCGTGTGAACATCTACACTGTCCGAGAAAATGCTGAGACCAAAAGCATCGCGCTGCTTTTTGAGCAAATGAATTAATGCTGCAGCGGAATGCACGGCAAAAGTCATTTTGTTCTCGTGTCCCGGTTTATTTTTCTCGCTGTACGGAAAATACATGGACGAAGAACTGTCAATCACCAACTGACAACGCAGATTGGTTTCTTCTTCGTATTTCTTTACAAAAAGCTTTTCGGTGCGACCGTAAATTTTCCAGTCCATGTGTCGCGTAGACTCGCCTGTATTGTAAAGACGATGCTCCGCAAACTCCACCGAAAAACCATGAAAAGGGCTTTTGTGAAGACCTGTTATAAAGCCTTCAACCACCTGTTTAGCTATAAGCTCCAGGTGGCTGAATTGCTGAAATTCTCTGTTATGGAGAACTTGAGGCATTAACTCATTTGAGCATCTAATTTGCCTGCAAGCACTGTTTTAGGAACGGCTCCTACTTGTTTGTCAACTATTTCTCCTCCTTTGAAAAATAAAATAGTAGGAATATTGCGGATACCAAAACGGGCTGAAATGCCGGGGTTGCTATCTACATCCACTTTACCTACAACGGCTTTGCCATCGTATTCTTTTGAAATTTCTTCAACCAAAGGACCTACCATGCGGCACGGACCGCACCATTCTGCCCAAAAGTCAACTAATACGGGTTTGTCTGATTTGATGACTAATTCATCAAAGTTTGCATCTGTTAATTCGATTGCCATAATTTTTTCTGTTTTTATTTGGTTACAATATTAAATAATTTCTGCTTGGGTTTTCAATTATCCTGCCAACCCAAAATACCTGACAGAATTACATTCTATTAAATAACAATTCTGTTTTCTTAATGTTTAATTCAACTTACAGTTCAGATTCATTTCTTTCTGAATTATTTCCAACAATTCGTTATCGGGACTTACCTTCAGTCTGCGCGAAGGCATGTCAATTGCCAGATTTGCATCGGGGTCAACCACATGAAATTTTACAGAGCAGGTGCCTTTTGTCTTCTTTGCATTTTCATCCAAAACTCCGGTAAGCTTAGTTACAAAATCATCTGAAATGTCTGAAAGCGAAAGGGTGATAGTAATGTTCTTCAGCAATTTATCACGTACCTCTGAAAGTAGCTGCATGGAGGTTATTTTAAACTCCATACTGTCAGGACTTCTCCAACTCGTCTGCACTTTACCGCGGATGAAAACAAAGTATCCCGGAGTCATGTAAAGTTTGTATTTCACATAATCTTCTCCAAAAAGCATAAACTCTGCTGAGTCATCGTAATCCTCCACCGTTAAATTTCCGAAAGGCTTACCTGTTTTTCCTACCCGGTGATTTACAGCGGTTATCATTCCTCCGAATGTAAACTCTTTGTCTTTAGGATAGTTGTTTATTTCACGTAATTCTGAAAATTTATTTTTACAAAACCCCATCTCTACCCGATAGGTATCCAATGGATGTCCTGAAAGATAAAAGCCGATCACATCCTTTTCATACTTCAATTGTTCTAATGCTCCCCATGGCTCCATGAGGGGAACAGTAGGTTCTTCAATCTGAACTTCACTGGCTTCACCAAACAGTGAAACCTGCGAACTGTTTTTTGCATCCTGACTATTGGTGCCGTAGCGCATAGCTTTCTCCAGAAAAGAATTTCCATCGCCTTCTGTTGCAAAATAATTGGCACGGTGCAAACCGAATGAATCAAATCCTCCACCGTAAACTAAACTTTCAAATGTTTTTTTGTTGGCAGTGCGCAGATTAATTCTTCTCACTAAATCAAAGATATTTTTGAAAGGCCCGTTTAGTTTTCGCTCTTCCACAATAGCACCAACAGCCGCTTCACCAACACCTTTTACAGCACCCAATCCAAAGCGAATTTGCCCGCTATTATTTACCGCAAAACGGTATTGCGATTCATTGATATCAGGACCAAGAACAGGAATTCCCATGCGCTTGGATTCTTCCATGAAGAAGGTAACTTTATCAATGTTGCTCAAATTGTGCGTAAGCACTGAAGCCATGTATTCAGCCGGATAATGCGCTTTCAGATATGCTGTTTGAAACGCCACAAAGGCATAGCAGGTTGAGTGCGATTTATTGAAGGCATATTGCGCAAATGCTTCCCAGTCTTTCCATACTTTTTCGCATATCGTTTCATCCAGACCATTTTTCTTGATGCCATCAAAAAATTTGCTCTTCATCTTATCCAAAGTGGCTTTGTCTTTCTTCCCCATAGCCTTGCGTAACACGTCAGCATCGCCTTTGGTAAAGCCCGCCAATTTTTGAGAAAGCAACATCACCTGCTCCTGATAAACAGTGATACCATATGTTTCCTGCAAGAACTCTTCCATCTCAGGAAGGTTATAGCTTACTTTTTCCTTGCCGTTTTTTCGCGCAATAAAATTCGGGATATACTCAATAGGACCCGGACGATACAGGGCATTCATGGCAATTAAATCTTCAAACTTGTCGGGTTTTAAATCTTTCAAATGCTTCTGCATTCCTGGCGACTCAAATTGGAATGTTCCATTGGTTTCGCCACGCTGATATAATTCAAGTGTTTTTTTATCGTCAAGCGGAATGGTGTCTAAGTCAATTTCAACTCCGTGATTTTGCTTAATCATAATCAGCGCATCACGCAGAACAGTCAGGGTTTTTAAACCCAGAAAGTCCATTTTAATAACGCCCGAATCTTCAATTACTTTTCCTTCAAACTGAGTAATCAGCAATTCAGTTTCCTTTGAAGTATAAACAGGAATAATATCCGTAAGGTCTGAAGGCGCAATGATAATTCCCGCAGCATGAATACCTGTACCGCGCACCGAGCCTTCAAGTATTACCGCCTCTTTCAACACATTTGTTAATACACCTGTTCCATTGTAAATCTCACGCAGTTTAGTTACACCTTCCATGTCTTCGGCAGAAAGATTTTCTTTCTCTTTCAGACTTTTATCGCCCGTGAGCGGAGCAAGAATTAAACGGTTGAGTTCAATGCCCGGACGCTCAGGAACGAGCTTGGCCAACATATTGGAATCAGCCAAAGGAATATCCAGCACACGCGCCACATCTTTAATGCTCATCTTGGCAGCCATAGTGCCATAAGTAACAATCTGTGCTACCTGATTTTTACCGTATTTCTCAACTACGTAGTCAATTACTTTCTGACGGCCTTCGTCATCAAAATCCGTATCAATATCGGGCATTGATTTACGATCGGGATTAAGAAAACGCTCAAACAGCAAATTATATTTTATCGGGTCAATATTGGTGATACCGATGCAATATGCCACAACTGAACCTGCAGCAGAGCCACGCCCAGGACCAACAAAAACGCCAATATCTTTTCCGTGATTAATGAAGTCGGCAACAATGAGAAAATATCCAGCGAACCCCATTGTTTTAATGGTGAATAATTCAAAGTTCAGACGCTCTTCTATATCGGGTGAAATATCTACGTAACGCTTTTTAGCCCCGACAAAAGTGAGGTGGCGCAAATATTCCCACTGATTTAATGTGTCGGGGGAAAGTGTTGTCTTTTCATCTACTTTTTCAGATTGGGTGTGCGTTTGAAATTCAACAGGAATAGGAAAATTCGGTAGCATAATATCCTGCTTCAGTTTCAGCATTTCAACTTTGCCTACAATCTCATTGGTATTATCAATTGCCTCGGGCAAATCACTGAACAACTGATTCATTTCAGTGGTTGACTTGAAATAAAACTGGTCGTTAAAGAAAGCAAAACGTTTGCCTTTTGAACTTACACTATCATCGTCACCAAAATCTTTTGCAGAAGGTGTGCTTTGCTTTTCACCGGTGTTAAGGCAAAGCAAAATATCGTGTGCATTGGAATCTTTCTGATCTACATAATGCGAATCATTGGATGCAATAATTTTCACATTGTATTTTTTCGCAAACTTCAATAACACTTCATTCACCTTCATTTGCTCAGGAATGGAATGGCGCTGCAATTCCACATAATAGTCTTCACCAAACAAATCCAACCACCACTGGAAAACTTTTTCCGCTTCCTCTTCTCCTTTTCGCAAAATAGTTCGCGGCACTTCAGCTCCAAGGCAACAGGTTGTTGCTATCAAACCTTTATGATATTTCAGAACCAGTTCTTTGTCAATACGCGGGTACTTTCCATACAAACCTTCCATATAACCAAGCGAACAAAGCTTGATTAGATTCTTATATCCCTCCGCATTCTTCGCCAGCATCAACTGGTGGTAACGCACATCCTTATCATCTTTGGTAAACTGTCTGCGGTGGCGATCTTCCACCATGTAAAACTCACAGCCAACAATCGGTTTTATTTTATTCGGGTTTTCGGGCGTATTGTGTTTTGAAGCCTCAGCCACAAACTTAAATGCACCGAACATATTGCCGTGGTCGGTAATGGCAAGTGCAGGCATTTCACTAGCAATAGCTTTTTTATAAAGTGACGAAATATTTGCAGCTCCATCCAATAATGAAAACTGGGTATGGACATGGAGGTGGGAAAAAGCGGGCATGAAGAAAAATTAGAGAGGAAAAACTTATCAGCAAAAATAAGTTTTCAAGTTCTGAAAAAAGCAGATGTTGAAAAGTTTTAAAAGATGAATTTTGTTTTAACACAATTTAGTTGAAAATAAAATTGGGAAGTTAAAAATGCTGTCAGCGAATTCCTCATGTTTGCTCTGCATATTTTAATTCCATGAATTATACTAAAGTAACACCTCAAATTCTTGAACAATTCAAAAATATTGTTGGCAACGAATTTGTTTTTATTGATGTCGATACGCTGGAAATAAATGCTTCTGACGAAACCGAAGACCATAAATTTATTCCTGAAGTAGTAATAAAACCTGCTAATGCCGAAGAAATTTCTCAGATAATGAAAATCTGTAACGAGGCTCTTATTGCTGTTACACCTCGGGGAGGCGGAACAGGTTTAAGCGGTGGCGCTTTGCCATTGGCTGCAGGTGTTGTGCTCTCCACCGAACGACTTAATAAGATTATAGAAATAGATGAACGCAACCTGCAGGCAACTGTTGAACCGGGAGTAATCACTGAAGTTTTTCAAAATGCCGTAAAAGAAAAAGGCTTGTTTTATCCGCCCGACCCGAGCAGCCGTGGAACTTGCTTCCTTGGTGGTAACCTTGCTGAAAATGCAGGCGGACCAAAAGCTGTGAAATATGGAGTTACCCGCGATTATGTTTTGAATATGGAAGTGGTTTTGCCAACAGGTGACATAATAAAAACTGCGGCCAATGTTTTAAAAAACTCAACAGGTTATAACCTTACACAACTGATGTGCGGCAGCGAAGGAACGCTAGGCATCATCACCAAAATAGTTTTCAAACTTCGTCCGCTGCCGCAGAAAGATGTAACGCTGCTGGTTCCATTTTCTACTTCTGAAGAAGCGTGTCGCGGCATTACTGCGGTATATATG
>CAMBRL010000083.1 GCA_945870105.1 Chitinophaga pinensis | reverse complement strand
GAAATAATAATAAGTTTATTTTTCATGATTACTGATTATTCCCGAAAGGTAAACAAAAACATTCTTAAGTCCCGTTGGAATCAATGTCATTTAACTGAAGAACACTCTTCTCTTATAGAAGATTACCACTGGCAAATCCCCAACCATTTACGGAACGATGGGATTAACGTTGGCAAATCCCCAACCCTAATCTACTTGTTCCGATTATCATTGGCAAATCCCCAATCGTTTTCGGAACGATGGGATTAACGTTGGGGAAACCCCAATGAGTTGGGGAACGTTCGGATTAACGTTGGGGAAACCCCAACCATTTGCGGAACGATGGGATTTCCGTTGGGGAAATCCCAATGAGTTGGGGAACGTTCGGATTTACGTTGGGGAAATCCCAACCATTTGCCGAACGATGGGATTGAAGTTGGGGAAACCCCAACCAAAATCGGAACGATGGGATTGCCGCTGGGGAAATTTTCATTACTACTTCCACTATGAGATTCCTCCCTTCGGTCGGAATGACAGTGTTATTATGAATGAGAAGTGAAGGGGAGAGGGGTGCGCAAAGCGCACCCCTCTCCCCTTCACCAAGCCCCAACCAACAGTGCTGTCATTCCGAATGTAGCAAAGCGAAATGAGGAATCTCATAATCGAAGTAAGATGCCTGAAAAAATATTTCAAAAACTTTTATGGAATTTGTTTCTACCCTGCATCTATATGCAAAGGTTTAACCAGAACCCTGTAATTCTAACATAAACAAATAAACAAATTAAAAACATGAGTACACCAGTTTGGCCGTTTACAGAAATTCCTTTCGACAACGGCACGAAAGGCAGCTACAAAAAAATGAACATCATTTCGGCTGACACCGACAGCAAGCTGTTCGGTCAGCAGGCAATCCCTGCGCTATTAGCATTGTTTACTTATTTCAACGTTTTTCGCCTCTTGTATTTAGCGGCTTACGTGAAGTGGAAAAGCAAAAAAGCTGCTTACCGCAGCGCCACGGAATATGTTTATCAGTTACTTGCTCAATTGAGTGGCGATAAAATTGAAGAGTTTGATATCAGAATACAAGTGATATACCGCAGAGGAACTCCGCAATATATTAACCTGTTTCCCGATTTGCGCGAACCGTTTCAAAAAGGTGAAATTGACGAACGCATTACAGCCCTTGCTACCCTCCTTAGCAATATTGATGTTGATCCTGCGCTTGCCCTTATAAAAGCAGATATTCTGGTTTTTTATAACCTTATTGTAGCTGCCCGCAATCAGCAACAGGCAAGAGAAGGGGAGGTGGATACGCTAAGTGCAGAGTTGGAACTGGAACGCGTTAACTGTGCACGAGCTATGTATTATGTGTTGGGCGGATTGATGCAACATTTTAAAGATAATGCTTCGCAGATTGCAGATTTCTTTGATCTTGAAACCCTGCGCGGACATATTAGTGATGTTGTAGATTTAATTTTTGAAGGTCCGGTTAATTCTGGTCAGGTTATTAATGTGCTGAATGCAACTGTATCGCAATACATTGCCGGTGTTACATTGCGCATCAAAAACACAACAACGGGTCCTGCCATTGGCGGTTTGTTTTTCTATGCTGCTAATAATGCAGGTGATGGCTGGGGAGGAATGGGGCATCAGCTAAATCCCGGTCAGGAAATTACGTTTACTCTTACTGCTGCTGAATTCAAAGCATTCTATAATGTGCAAAATCAGGGTCCGAATTTGCAGAATTACGAAATTGAGATTATCTTAGCCGAAGAATAACATGTATCATAAAGGTAATACTGTTGTTTGCCTGGTTAACAAACAACAGTAATAAGAGCAGCCTCTAAAAAAACGTAACAAAGGTTGCGCTTATAAAAAAAGTCCCGCAGTAATGCGGGACTTTTTTAGTATGTAATGTTTTGTAAAACTTAGTCGTTACGTTATGCTAAACCTGTTTCAGTATCTCATACCCTGAAACAAGTTCAGGGTGACGAATAATCTCCCTTACTTCTTCATCCCCGCAGGCATATTACGCATCATCTTGGCCATTGCGTTTTTGTCCTGGAACATCTTCATCATTTTGCGGGTGTCTTCAAACTGTTTAATCAGTTTGTTTACTTCCGTAACATTGGTTCCGCTGCCGGCAGCAATTCGGTTTTTGCGGCTACCGTTTATCAGGGCAGGGTTCTCGCGTTCCGCTTTGGTCATGGATTGAATAATGGCTTCAATACCTTTAAAAGCATTTTCGTCAATATCCACATCTTTCATGGCTTTGCCCATGCCGGGTATCATACCCACCAGGTCTTTGATGTTCCCCATCTTTTTTATCTGCTGCAATTGCGAAAGAAAGTCGTTGAAATTAAACGTGTCTTTTGCAATTTTCTTTTGAAGCGCTTTGGCTTTCTCTTCATCAAATTGTTCTTGTGCACGCTCTACCAATGATACAATATCACCCATTCCCAGAATACGGTCTGCCATCCTCTCGGGATAAAAAATATCCAGCGCATCCATCTTCTCACCCAAACCAACAAACTTGATGGGCTTGTCAACTGTTGAGCGAATGCTCAGAGCAGCACCACCGCGGGTATCACCATCTAATTTGGTAAGCACAACACCGTCAAAATTCAAACGCTCATTAAAGGTTTTGGCAGTGTTCACAGCATCTTGTCCAGTCATAGAATCTACCACAAACAAAGTCTCGGAAGGGTTAACGGCTTTTTTCACCGCTTCAATTTCCTTCATCATTTCTTCATCAACTGCAAGGCGGCCTGCGGTGTCGATGATGACTACATTCTTGTGATTTTCTTTTGCGAACTTGATTGCGTTTAATGCAATCTGTACTGCGTTTTTATTTTCAGGTTCGCTGTAAACTTCAACACCAACTTGCTCACCTAATACTTTCAGTTGGTCAATAGCAGCAGGGCGGTAAATGTCGCAGGCCGTAAGCAACACATGTTTTTGTCTTTTACTTTTCAGGTGCAGCGCCAGTTTTCCGGTAAATGTTGTTTTACCCGAACCCTGCAAACCCGCAACCAGAATAACAGCAGGACTACCCTCAATGTTAATGTCGGTGCGACTTCCGCCCATCAGCTTCACCAACTCATCGTGGGTAATTTTCACCATCAGTTGCGAAGGCGAAACTGCGGTGAGCACGTTTTGTCCCAGTGCTTTTTCTTTCACCGTGTCGGTAAAAGTTTTGGCTATTTTAAAGTTAACGTCAGCATCTAACAATGCTTTGCGAACTTCTTTCAGCGTTTCGGCAACGTTGATTTCTGTTATGCTTCCCTGACCTTTTAAAATTTTAAAGGCTCTGTCAAATTTTTCACTTAAACTTTCAAACATGTTTTCAATTTTTAATTATTCGTCCGCTGGAAGTGTAGTTGGCATAGGCTTCAACAGCACTTCCTTTGTAATATACATTTCCAATCCACCCAATATTGGCACCTATTTCTTCAGATACATTCAGATGAAAATCTCCTGTTCCTGTTGTTTTTATATATGCTTTTCCCACTGATAGATTTTCTGCTTTAATAATAGTTGTTCCTAAAAAAAATACTTCAAAAAGAGTACAGTTTCCAGAAAGGTAAAGATTGCCTTCACATGCTGAAAGATTTCCAAGCAGGTGAGGAATGTCTAATTGCAAATCAACGTCACCCGAACTGGTCATTTTTAAAAGCAGCGTGCGGTCTTTTATAGCATTAATGCTTTTAATGTTGGCTGTTGCTTCATTAATAATTCCGCCCGGTGAAGGCATTGTTATATGCACATTCACAGGAGTTGTAAAGCTGCGCACCCAGTTACAGGTGTTGTCATTTTTTATAATTAGCTTGTTATCTTTAACTTCTGTTGTTATCAATGGAATCAGGTTCTCACCGGCTTCAACCTTTACTTCAAAAAAAGTGTCGGTGGTAAGAAATACGTTGATGTTGTCGTGCGATTGAATGGTGTCGAAAGCGGCAAGCGTTCGGTATTCTATGGCTATATCGCCTGTGCTTTTAAAGCAATCGCCCATGTTTTCTTTTTTGCACGAGATAATAAGAGGCCCAAAGAGAAGGAGCAGAACACTGTTTTTTACCGCAGAGGCGCAAAGGCGCAAAGTTTTAGCAATACGGTTTTTTTTATAGTTCATTGTTACTTCTTAGCGCCTTTGCGTCTTAGCGGTGATGATTTCAGACTGCTACCTTCTCGGTGTTGTTTCTGTACAGTGTTTGCCCTCTGTCAGGCCCAACCGAAATTATTTTTACAGGAACACCAGTTTCCTTTTCAATAAATTCAACATAAGCTAAAAGCGCTGCAGGAATATCATTGATAGAAGTGATGTCATCTAATCGCTTATTCCAGCCCGGCATTTCAGTATAAATCGGTTGTAGCAATTCAGGTGAAAAATCATAAGGAAGATAGCTAATGTTTTCGCCTTTGTAGTTGTAGCTTGTGCATACTTTTATAGTAGAAAAGCTATCCATTACATCCGCTTTCATCATGATTAACTGAGTGGCACCATTGAGCATGATAGCGTATTTCAGTGCAGGTAAATCCAACCAGCCGCAACGTCTCGGGCGTCCTGTTGTTGAACCGTATTCCATTCCTACTTTGCGCAGTTCTTCTCCAATTTCGTTTTCCAGTTCCGTTGGAAAAGGCCCGCTGCCAACACGTGTGCAATAAGCTTTGAAAATACCGATTACTTCGCCTGTGCGGTTAGGTGCAATGCCAAGACCTGTGCAGGCTCCCGCACAAATGGTATTAGATGAAGTTACAAAAGGGTAGGAGCCAAAGTCAATATCTAACAATGAACCCTGTGCGCCTTCTGCCAATATTTTTTTGCCTTCGTTCAGGTATTGGTTTATCACAATTTCACTATCGATTTGAGTGAAACTTTTCAGTAATTCAATTCCTTCAAACCATGCAGGTTCTACTTCTGCAAGATTATAGGCGTAGTCATAAAAACTCAAGATCTGCGCGTGTTTATCTTTCAGAAAAGTGTATTTCTCTTTGAATTTAGGACTTTCAATATCACCCATACGCAAACCGTTGCGACCTGTTTTGTCCATATAAGCAGGACCAATTCCTTTCAAAGTAGAACCAATTTTTTCTTTGCCTTTTGAGCTTTCAGAAGCGGCATCCAGAAACTTATGTGTAGGAAGAATCAGATGAGCTTTGCGCGAAATAAAAAGACGTTTACGGATGTCGAAACCGAACTTCTCCAGCGCGTCAATCTCTTTCTTAAAAACCACAGGGTCAATCACCACACCGTTACCGATAATGTTGATGCAGTTTTCCCTGAAAATGCCACTGGGGATGGTGTGCAGCACATGCTTTGTTTCGTTGAACTTGAGCGTGTGTCCTGCATTCGGGCCGCCCTGAAAACGGGCAATCACATCGTAATGTGGTGTAAGCACGTCAACAATTTTTCCTTTCCCTTCGTCTCCCCATTGAAGACCTAATAATACGTCTGCTTTCATTTGATTTTGGTCAATAGTCATTGGTTTATTGTCATTGGAAAACCAAAAACAAGTACCGGTTTATAAATAGTTTATTTAAATTTCTGTTCTGCTTCACTTAAGCTGTCCACCACCGAATAAACGGAAGTAAGTTTGGTAATGATAAAGAGTTGTTTTACTTTTTTTGAAAGTTCGCACAACACCGCTTCACCGCCTGAATTGCGTGCTTTTGTTAGTATGTGTAATAATACACCAAGCCCTGAGCTGTTCATGTATTCCAGCGTTTTTCCATCAATCAGGAATTTATTTTTTCCTCCGGCTATCAGGTTTTCCACTTCGGTGATAAGTCCTTCTGCTTCGCTTTTTTCAATCAGTCGTCCGCCAATTGAAATTAGTGTATAGTTTGCTTTTTCTGAAATAGTGTGGGTAAAACTCATAGTGATTTTGATTATAAGTTAAGCTTGGATTAATTTTGGTTTCGTTCGCATTTGCCTTTTGTTGCAAGCAATTTGCAGCTTCCGTAAAAGTTAAGCGAGTGATGGCTGATGTTGAAATTAAGTACTTCGCCTGCCATGTTTTGTATCTGTTGAATTCTAGGGTCACAGAATTCAAATACTTTACCGCAATCTTCACAGATTAAATGGTCGTGCTGACGGTATTTGTATGATTTTTCAAAGCGTGCAAGGTTTTTACCGAACTGGTGTTTGGTTACTAATTTGCAGTCGAGCAGAAGTTCAATGGTGTTGTATAATGTTGCGCGGCTTACCCTGTAATTCTTTTGTTTCATCTTCAGGTAAAGCGATTCAATATCAAAGTGTTCGTTCTGCGAATAAATTTCACTGAGTATGGCAAAGCGCTCGGGAGTTTTCCGGTGTCCTTGTTTTTCAAGATAGTCAGTGAAAATCTTTTTCACCACTTCCTTGTTCTCATTTTTTAATTCCGCAACAGCCATTCTTGTTAGTCAATAGTCCACAGTCCATAGACCATTAACTATGGACTGTGGACTACGGACTGATTTTTTCAGCGTTTAAAAGTAGAAAAAATTAAAACTAATACCCCAAAATCTTTAACATCGATTTATAGCTCTGTTCTTTAGCAAAAAGCTTGGTGGTTATTTCTCCATCTTCATCGCGGTTGATGATTACGTGCTTTGGTGCAGGAATAAGACAGTGTTGTGTTCCGCCATAACCTGCAAGCGATTCCTGATAAGCACCTGTATGAAAAAAACCGATGTAAAGCGGTTCCTGCTTGTCTGTTTTTGGCAGGAACACTTGATTTACGTGTGCTTCAGAATTGTAATAATCCAGACTGTCGCATGTTAAGCCTCCAAGGTTTACGCGCTGATATTCCTTGTCCCATTTATTAAGTGAGAGCATTAAGAAGCGGTGACTTATTCCCCAGATGTCTGGAAGTGTAGTTATAAATGAGCTGTCAATCATGTACCACAACTCATTATCATTTTGCAGTTTCTGGTCAATGATAGAGTAGAGTGTAGCACCACTTTCGCTCACTGTAAATGAACCGAACTCGGTAAATATGTTTGGCTCGGCAACATCGTTTTCTTCGCAATAGCTTTTGATTTTAGATACAATTTCTTCGGTCATGTATTCATAATCGTAATGAAAATTCAGTGAAGTACGAATAGGAAAACCGCCACCAATGTTCAGCGAATTTAACTCAGGGCATATCTTTTTCAATTCACAATATACACTCAGGCATTTATTCAATTCACTCCAGTAATAGGCATTGTCCTTTATTCCTGAGTTGATGAAAAAGTGTAACATTTTGAGTTCAAACTTTGGATTGCTCTCAATGTGATCTTTGTAATACTGAACAATGTCGCGGTAACGGATACCAAGGCGGGAAGTATAAAACTCAAACGTTGGCTCTTCTTCCGATGCAATGCGGATGCCAATCTGGCATTTCTTTTTAAAACTCTTTTTATAGTATTCCAGTTCGTTCATGTTATCCAGAACTGGAATAACATTGGTAAAACCAGAATTCACCAGGTCTGAAATATATTCGGTGTAAGCCGGGCGTTTGTAGCCGTTGCAAACAATGTAAGCGTCTTTACTGATCTTGCCGCTTTTGTATAGGCTTTTAATAATAGGAATATCAAAAGCTGAAGAAGTCTCCAAATGCACATCGTTTTTCAGCACTTCTTCAAGAATAAAAGAGAAGTGTGAACTTTTGGTGCAATAGCAATAGGTGTATTTGCCTTTGTAATCCACCTTAGCCATTGCCACATTAAACAGTCTTTTCGCTTTCTGTATCTGTGAGCTGATTTTAGGCAGATAGGTTATTTTTAAAGGAGTTCCATACTGCTCGATAATATCCATCAGGTTAATATCGTGGAAGTAAAGATCATTATCCTCCACTTTGAATCCTTCCTGCGGAAACTCAAATGTTTGATTAATGAGGTCGGAGTAGGTGTTTTCCATTTTAGAAACCTGTTTCATATAGAATAATAGTTAAATGATAAATCCGCGTTATGCGGTTTGCTATTTTTTTGCAAATGTAAGTGATTTGGATTTCAGTTTTAATTCCAGGGCAGGAATATTTCTGCAATCATACACCTTGCACTTCCGCCTCCGTATTTTTCAATTGTATCGAGGGGAGAATGGATGATTTTGTAGTGTTTGTTCAGGAAAGATAGTTGCTCTGTATCCAGAGAATTATAAGCATTGGTGGACATTACAAGCAGGCTTTCCTCTTTCTCTGATTTCAATTCCAGCATATTGCCGGCAAAACAGGAAGCCTGTTCGGCAGAGATACTTAGAACCTTCTTTTGAGTTAGTTCAACTGTTTTTAGCAGTGCTTCCTTTTCAGTTTCAGATGAAATGTAATCAAGGCAGATAACCACAAACTTGTCGCAAACAGATAAAAGAACATTAGTATGGTAAACAGGAGCTCCGTTTGCAACTGCATTAAATATAACCGGCTTGTAGTTTAATTGACTGCTAAATTCTTCAACAAGTTCAGGTGATGTTCTTTCTGAAGCAGCGGCATAAGCAATTTTATTTACTCTATCTAAAACCAAACTGCCTGTGCCTTCCAGGAATTTACCTTCATTTTCAAAGTACGTTAAATCAATTACGTTGGTTGTTCTAAGCCCGTGTTGCTTTTCAAGTAATTCTAAAATCTCGTTCCTTCGCTCTGTTCTCCGGCTTTTGGCGTACATGGGATAAAGCACAACCGTCCCGTCCTCATGAAACGAAATCCAGTTGTTGGGGAATAGAGCATCCGGTTTTTGTGGTTCGGGAGTGTCGGATACCACAATAACATTTACTCCTGCGTCACTTAGTTTTCCTGCAAAGGCATCAAATTCAATTAATGCTTGCTTTTGAATGTATTCAAGTTCAGTATTGACAGGCTTTTGCTGGTAAACATTATTCACAGCTGTTTCTTTGTTGTAACCAAATGAAGCAGGACGAATCATTAAAATATCAGAAGTGCATTGACTTTGGATTTTCATCTTTGCGACCTTAGCGTCTTTGCGGTTAAACCACTAACCCTGTCTTTCTCTCTACTAAGTAATGGTTTTTATCAGCGGCAGAGCGCGAAACCATTTCGGCAAGAAATCCAGTGAGGAATAGTTGTGTGCCGATAACCATTGCCAGCAGTCCGAAATAAAAGAGGGGACGCTCGGTCATTTTATATTCGTGGAAAGCAAACTTAGCAACAGCAAGGTAAACGGCAATCATAAAACCACCTAAAAAACTCAGAGTTCCCAATGTTCCAAAAAGGTGCATTGGCTTTTTGCCAAAACGCGAAACAAACGTGATGACTAATAAATCAAGGAAGCCATTGATGAAGCGCTCCAAACCGAATTTAGTGGTTCCGTATTTGCGTTTCTGGTGCTGTACTTCTTTTTCACCAATTTTGCGGAAGCCTGCCCATTTTGAGATTACGGGAATATAGCGGTGCATCTCTCCATACACATCAATGGTTTTAATCAGGTCTTTGCGATAGGCTTTTAATCCGCAGTTGAAATCGTGCAATTCTATTCCCGACATTCTGCGTGTTGCCCAGTTGAATAACTTGGTTGGAATGGTTTTGGTAATCGGATCGTAACGTTTCTTTTTCCAGCCAGAAATAAGGTCATAACCTTCTTCCGTTATCATTTTATACAGTGCAGGAATTTCCTCAGGACTGTCCTGCAAATCGGCATCCATGGTGATTACCACATCACCTTGTGCTTCTGCAAAACCAACATTCAGTCCGGCAGATTTACCATAGTTTCTTCGAAACTTCACGCCTTTAAAACGTGAATCGTTTGCCGAAATTTCCATCACTTTTTTCCACGAATCATCGGTGCTGCCGTCATCAACGAAAATAACTTCGTAAGTATAATTGCTGCTTTTAAGCGCAGCAACAATCCATGCCGAAAGCTCGGTCAGTGATTCTTCTTCGTTGTAAAGCGGTATTACGATTGATATATCCATGGTTTTACCCTCTCCTTTGGAGAGGGCAGGGTGAGGCTTTATGTGTTATCAATTACGTTCTCAAACGACTGATTTGGATTCTCTTTTTTCAGAATTGCAGAAGTAATCAGCGAAATAATAAAGCCCATTATTGTAGTAGCAAATACTACTGTAATGGTCATTATTTCAGGTGTTACAAACATGCGGGTATATTTCATGGCCATTTCTACTTCTTCTTCGCCCATGTTCTGTTCTTCCAGCATCTTCATTTTGGTTTCTTCCAGAATTTTGGTAATCATTCCCGGGTCAATGAATTTTGTGAAAATATAAGTATAAAAAGCTGAAAGGAAACTTGCGAAAAATACTATCAACGTGCCTGTCCACAAAGCCTGGTTGTAAGTGATGTAACCTCCAAGACTTTTATCACGGTAAGTTTTTGTGCCCAAAATAATTCCACCGGCAAGAAAAACATAACTGAGCCAGCTTAAAGCCTGATTGGTAGTTTGGTCAAACGCATATAATAAAGCAGAGTAGGCAATCAGCACCAATCCAAGCAGTGCTCCAAAATTCATCGCGGTTTTGTAGGGAGTTGGTTTCTCTTCCATAGTTGTTGGGTTTTAGGTTGCGGCAAAGATAGATTTTTGTCTGAAAGATTTTTTCTCTTTCAAATTTCCTGTTTCGGATTTCAAATGTATCTTTGCAGCGGGTAAGTTCTATACGACCAGCTCCTGCTGAACTCCCCCAGGACCGGAAGGTAGCAAGGGTAGGCGGTTGTAGCGGTGCGATATCGGGACTTACCCATTTTTTATTCCTGACTTTCGTAAGCTCCCATATCAGGATTTAGTTTTCTTCCCTTGCCATCTAAATCATTATAAAGATTAGATGGAGTAGCAGCATCTAGTATAACATTGAAACTTCCTGCATCAATAGCGGGCGAAGATGCATCAAGGTGAAAGTCGTTATTAACCTGGTCAACAAAGAATGTGTCTTTGTCGGTTTTAATTATTTGGTTGAAAAAGTTGATATCTGAAGTATTAACTTCCGGGTCAATTCTCAAAACGCTGTAATCAAATTTGTATTTAAACATCGCTCCGTTATCACTATCAAAACCTATCTCATTTTCAAGGTTACCCATGATGATGCAGTTTCCGAAATAGGCGTTGGTTAAATCACGGAGTTGAATATTGCCATCAACATCTTCGTAATAATTATTGAGTAAAAGAGCCGGTGTCTGGCGATTTCCGTATTGGTAATAACTGCCGAACGTGCAATGGCGGAAATCATAATTGCCACCAAGAACAAGCGCTGCGCAAAATTGTCCTCCATTTCCAAATACTGAGTTTTCTGACTTTATATGCGCACCTTGTGCAAGCAGGCAGGCGCCTGACATTTGAAAAATCTGTGTGTTGTTGATGATAACAGTTGGGTTAGAATTGGCAACCGTATCGGCAAGGATACCTATTGTTCCGTTCTTAATGATGGCGTGATTAATCGTGTTGTTTTTACTTCCATTGTAAAACCAGATTCGGTCCCATTGTCCGGGAACGTTGCGATAAAACGGCTCCAACCGATCTCCCTGAAATGTTACCGGGTTTCCTTGCTGCCCGTTTACCCTAAGGGTTCCTTCAAATACTAACAAACTGGAGTTTTTATGTAAATAAACATCAACTCCTTCCATTATATCCAAAGCACAATCGGTATCAATTACAAGTGTTCCGTAAATAACGTAAGGTTTATCATCTGTCCATACTTCGTTGCAATTAACGATAGAATAAGATCCTATGCTCTCACTGTAATTAGTAGGGTAGAAAAAATGTGCATCCTGTCCCCAGGCCACCAAATCCACATCCTGTAAGTTTCCGTTGGTCATAAATATAATAGAGTCAGAAACAATCAGCGGATTGTTTTGTCCGCTGGCATCAAGGGTAACTTCCACAAAAAGGAACATGCTGTCCTTGCCCTGTATCTCAATATCCTGGTGCGAAATTCCGGGAATACCATCTACATTCAATCTGAATTTTGATGCAGAACCACCTGCCAGTTGAATGGATGAAATAACGATGCGCTTATCGCTGGGATTATAAATAAGCAGGCGCTTGGTGGTGCTGCCTATGGTTGTAAAAACAGTATCGAAGATTACCGTGTCGGATGAGAATTCTAATTTATCTGAAGGATCGGTTGAAAGAGGGTCTTTGCGGCAAGCGAAGAGCAGTGCAGCAATAGAAACGAAGAGAAATAAAATGCGGGTTTTGTTCATGGGTTTGCAAAGATAGGTTTTCACTATTAACGGAGAAGTTTTGATTTTATTTTGTATTACTTTTACCCAATGCAACCCACCAAATTTACCATCCGCGTTTACGGCATTCTTATTAATGATAAAAGCGAGGTGCTCTTAGCGGATGAGGTGCTAAATGGTATGCACATCACCAAATTTCCGGGAGGTGGTCTGGAGTTGGGTGAAGGTCCTGCTGACTGTTTGGTGCGTGAGTTTCGTGAAGAAACAGGGCAGAAGGTTGAAGTAGTTGCTCATTTATATACCACTCATTTTTTTATACAGTCACTTATTAATCCCGAACATCAGTTTATAGGAATCTATTATCGGGTTAGTTGTGCTGCAACTGAACAAATCGTAATCGGCAAACAAACCGATAACATCACATTTAAATGGGTTTCGCTTTTTGCGTTGGATGAAAATGATGTGACATTTGAATCGGACAAGACCGTTGTGCGCTTGCTTTCATTACCTTCGCGCGCATAAATTTTTTCAACAGTGAAACTTCGTTTACTTCTTTTTGCGTTTTGCATTCCTGCAATTGCACTTTCTCAAGGCTTAAAGCCATTTGATACCGAAACACATTATCCTGCGCCAGATTATTCGCTGAAGCAGAACTGGTCCGCATTGCCTTTTCGTGCCGATGCGGCTGATAAACTTCCTAAAAGCCAAACATGGGTAAGCGATTCATTGAAGACGGTGGATGTATTTTACATTCATCCTACCATGTATATGACAGGCAAAAAGTGGAATGCTGATGTGGCTGACAAAAAACTGAACCGCAAGGTGGATAAAAAGCCGGTGCGTTATCAGGCAACTGTGTTTAACGAGAGTTGCCGCGTGTATGCTCCGCGCTACAGACAAGCAATAGTTGAGGTTTTTTACAACGAAACCGCTGACGGTGAAAAAGCCCTTGACCTTGCCTATGAAGATGTGAAAGCTGCGTTTGAATACTACCTGAAAAACTACAACAATGGTCGTCCTTTTATTATTGCCTCACACAGTCAGGGTACTTGTCACTCGCGCAGATTGCTGAAAGATTACTTTGATGGCAAGGAACTGAGTAAACAATTAGTGGCAGCCTATGCCATTGGTTACACCATTAAAGATAGTATGTACACTACCTTGAAGATGTGTGAAAATGCAACCGAAACAGGCTGTTATGTTTCGTGGATGAGTTATAAGATGGGGTATGAGCCAACCGCTAATTTCAGCAAACTGAGCGAAAGCGTAAATCCTTTAACATGGACAAATGAAATGGGCCTTGCCGGAAAAGAAAAAGGACTTGGGGCAATGGGTGTGAACTTTAACCGAAAATTTACGAACCGCACCGCTGCACAAGTGCACGATAACGGCAGGGGCGGAACCATTCTTTGGGTAAAAACAAGTGTGCCTTTGCTGCGCCTTTTAAACAACATGCACATCATTGACTACAACCTTTTCTGGTACGACATCAGGAAGAATGTGAAAGACAGGATTGCGGCTTATAGCAAATAGTTAATAGAAAATATGAAGAAACCTCTACTCGTTATTATTCTGCTCGTTAGTATTGATAACCTGTTTGCCCAAACAGTTGCGCACCAACGCTGCGCATCGTTTGAGCGCGGAATGAATATCAGCAACTGGCTGGAAGCTCCCTGGCAAACGGATTGGCCAACAGAAACAGGCTACACCAAATCTGATTTGCAATTAATGAAAGATGCAGGAATAAAGTCTCTGCGCTTGCCAATCAACTTTGCCGAGATAAGCGACACTCTTTATCCTTTTGATGTAGATACAGCGCATGTTTTGTTTCAGCGGATAGACACTGTTATTAAGTGGACAGACGAACTGAGTATGAACCTGATTATTGACAATCATCACGGCTGGACATTAACTAACGCAAACTGGCGCAGTCACAAAGACCGCTTTGCCAAACTGTGGGGAACAGTTGCAAAAAAGTATCAGTATTTAGACCCGGAACATTATTTCTTTGAACTACTGAACGAGCCGCCTATGGCTTTTAATGATATGGATTCGCTGAATTTATTGTTCAATACAGCCATTGACTCCATACGGAAATACACTACGGAACATACTGTTATTACTTCACCACCGCTGGGCAGTTGGGGAATGGCTTATGATTTATACCGCCCGCTGCAGGACACCAATCTTATTTATACCTGGCATTGCTATGATGCCCTTAATTTCACGCATCAGGGTTTGGTGTGGAATGACCCGTATTATCCTGCCGGAAATGAATTTCCAACACAGGGCGATCCGTTTTATGAGCAGTTTTTATTTGAAGGTGTTAAGCGTGTTATTCATTGGAAAGATTCATTTGATATGCCTGTTTTTCTGGGTGAGTTTGGTGTGAGCGAACATGCTCCTGCCGAAAGCCGTTGCCGTTGGATTGATTTCCTTGCTCACAAAACAGATTCGATGGATATTCCTTGGTTTTACTGGGACTGGCGATGGGATTTCAGCATGTTCACCGGTCATGTGATTTCGGAAGACAGCATTATTCCCTGCTATAAATACGCGCTGCATCTTTACAGTGATACCGTTTCGGGAATTGAAGTGCTTGGAAATACTAACACTGTTTATGTTTATCCAAATCCTGTTACAGAAACTTTTAGTATAAAAGGCTTTGATTTTCCTGGGCGTGTTGTTATTACCGATGCCGCAGGGCAGCTGGTGTATGATGGCAAACTGACAGAACGCTGTGATGTTTCGTTTTTAACGCCCGGTTATTATACCTTGTTTATCTCTGATGGAAATAAAAACTCGCGGCTTAAACTGCTGAAACAATAAATTTGCCGCCAAAAACTCCGGTGTTACATAAATTCTCTGCGTTAATATTACTTTTTCTCTTTTCTGTTTGCGCTTCACAGGCGCAGACTGACAAGAAAAGTATTGACCAGAAGTTTTTCGAATTTGATATTTATCCTTTTGAACTTGCAGAAAGCGGCAGTAAATGGGGTTTGAAATTTAAAGAGGTTTATGAACCCGCGTTGGCCGTAACTTACCTGAAACGAAATTTTCACTACAACACACGCATTGACACCTTATTAAAAAACAACTGGCTGGCCTTGCCGTTTTACGATAAGTTCGAACGCTGGAGCTATGGTCCGCGCTTTCAGTATATGGTTGGCACAAAAGGAGCTAAGGTGGATATGTTTACCCTTTCGGGTGAGATTTTAGGAAGTAATGTAACGGAGTTTTTGCCCGAAAAAGTAAACCTTGAAAAAAGTGATGTGGTTCTTACCCTGAAAACGGGTAACCAGTGGAAATGGTATTACGAAGGTGATTTTTACAATAAGAATACAACCATTTATTACAACTCTCCAGAGTTTAACAAACTGGAAATTGTGCGCGATACCGTTTTGGCAAACTTCCAGTTTATAACCGAAGTGCAGGGTGTTAAACAACGGTTTAATGTTGTAGGGCATGAGCTTTCGGGTAATGTGGTCGCCTACACTAAACCTGTTGAACAACCTGTTGTGAAAGAGGAGCCTGTTACAGCACAGATTGAAAAGAAACAGGAAACTGTTCAACCTGACTTAAAAGCAAATAATTCTGAAAAGGAAGCAGCAGAACAGAAAGCAAAAAAGGAAGCTGAAATAAAGGCTGCTGTTTCAAACTCAATAAAAGAGGCAGAAGAGAAGGAGCGAATAGCAGCAGAACAAAAAGCTACAGCAGAAGCCAAACGTATTGCTGAAGCAGCTCAGGCAAAGGCGGCTGCGGAGGCAAAAGCAAAAACAGAGGAAGAGGAGAAAAAAGCTGCAATAAAAGCGTTAAAAGAGGCCGAAGAAAATGCACGAATAGCAGCAGAGCAAAAGAAAATTGAGGAAGCAAAACAAAAAGCAGCAGTTGAAGCAACTTCAACTGCAGATGCAGCAGCGCAGGAAATAGCTGCTCTTAAAGCGCAATTAGCCGCTGAAGAAAAAGCAAGAAAAGCAGCAGAAGCGAAAGCAAAATCTGAAGAAGAGCAGAAAAATACTGCTCTTAAAGCTTTAAAAGAAGCAGAGCAAAAAGCCGTAGCGGTATCTGAGCAACAATCAGCAGAAGATGCTAAACGTATTGCGGAAGCGGAAAAAGCAAAAGCCGCAGCAGAGGCAGTGAAGGCAAAAGTTCAGGAGGCCGAGAAGCAGGCTGCATTGAAAGCCGTGAAAGAAGCAGAAGAAACTAAGCGAGCCGCAGAAATAGCAGTGTTAAAGGTAAAAGAAGAGGCAGAAATAAAAGCATCTGTTTCAAAAGCACTTAGAGAGGCGGAAGAGAAAGAACGACTGGCTGCAGAACAAAAGGCAAAGGAAGATGCAA
>CAMBRL010000082.1 GCA_945870105.1 Chitinophaga pinensis | reverse complement strand
AAACAAGCAATTTCTTTATTCCCTCTTTGGCTTTTTGTTCCACTACTTTATCTGAAAATGGTTCCAGCCATTTCTCATCTAAACGTGATTGGAAGGAAACAGTATATTTTTCTTTTGGAATATTTAATCTTTCTGAAATAGCCTTTGCTGTGGCAAATGAACTTGCCTTGTAGCAATAATAATTATCGTCAGTGATTTCGTTTTCACAATTATGATCTGAGCAGGGTTTTCGGTCTTCATAAACCTTGTCAACCTGACGAACAGGTAATCCATGAAAACTAAAAATAACATGTTCATATTCTTCAGGGTCGTATTGTTTACCTCGTTCAACAAAAGCATTGATGTATCCTTCGTTATCAAAAAACTGACTTACTACTTTAATTTCCGGAATTACATACCAACTAGCAATTATTTTAAATACTAATTCAAGTGTTGAGCCGGTGCTGGAAGAAGCATATTGCGGATAAAGAGGGACAACTACAATTTTTTTATAATTCTCTTTCCTCATCTTTTCCAGAACACTTTCTATTGAAGGATTTTGATAGCGCATTGCTAATTCAACAGTGAACTCATCCCCAAGCTCTGCCTGAACTTTTTCTTTTAGTTCATTGCCATAAATCAAAAGAGGCGAACCTTTCTCTGTCCACAACTCCTTGTAGATTTTAGCTGATTTAGGAGCACGAAACGGAACTATAATCAGGTTTACAAGCAAGGTTCTAGCTAACCAAGAAATATCAATAACACGAGGGTCATTGAGGAACTGAAATAAATATTTTCGGACATCAGAAACCGAGGGGCTATTGGGAGTGCCGAGATTGATGAGGAGAACGCCTGTTTTCATAAATTATATTTGTAAAGAACGTTTTGCACTTGCATCCAAACAAGCATCTTTCAATGCTTCGGTAAATGTCGGGTGCGGGTGGCACATTCTTCCTATATCTTCTGCAGAGGCGCGAAATTCCATTGCCACCATCGCTTCGGCAATCATGTCTGCAGCTCGCGGACCAATCATGTGAACTCCTAATATCTCATCCGTAGTTTCATCTGCCAACACTTTTACCAAACCGTCAATATCCATGCTTGCACGTGCTCTGCCGCTTGCACGAAAAGGGAATGATCCTACTTTATATTTTGTTCCATTTTCCTTTAATTGTTCTTCTGTGTAACCTACTGATGCAACTTCGGGCCAGGTATAAACTACTCCGGGAATTGTAAGGTAATTTATATGCGGTTTTTGTCCTGCCATTAATTCTGCAACAAAAACACCTTCATCTTCTGCTTTGTGAGCCAACATGGGACCTTTTATTACATCGCCAATTGCGTAAATGCCTTTTACATTGGATTCTAAATGCTCATCTACTTCTACTCTTCCGCGTTCATCTAATTTTACTCCCGCTTTTTCAAGCCCAAGATTTTCAGTGTAAGGTTTTCTTCCAACAGCAACTAAGCAGTAGTCACCTTTAATTTCAACTTTCTCTGCTTTCTTATTTTCAGCCACAAGTGTTACTTCTTTTCCTTTGGCAGTAACTTCCGTTACTTTATGGTTCAGGTAAAATTCAAAGCCCAACTTTTTAAGACAGCGTTGCAATTCTTTTCCCAATATTTTATCCATTGTAGGAATAATACCGTCCATGAATTCAACTACAGAAACTTTAGAGCCAAGACGTGCATATACAGAACCCAACTCCAAACCTATTACGCCACCGCCAATAACAATCAGGTGCTTAGGAACTTCTTCCAACTTTAATGCTTCGGTTGATGTGATGATTCGTTTCTTATCAATGTTAATTCCTGGCAAAGAAGAAGGTTTTGAGCCTGTTGCAATGATGATTTTTGCTGCGGTTATTTTTTCAAGGCTTCCATCATCTTTTTTAATCTCAATGGTTTTTGCATCAAGAAAAGAACCGTGGCCCGTATAAACATCAATTTTATTTTTCTTCATCAGGAAACCTACTCCGTCAGAAGTTAATTTCACGACTTCGCCTTTTCGTTTAATCATTTGTGCAAGGTTTACTTTCAGGTTTTTCAACTCAATGCCATGCTCAATAAAATTGGTTGCGGCATTGTGATAATGTTCTGAAGAATCAAGCAAGGCTTTGGAAGGAATACAACCTACATTCAGACAAGTTCCGCCAAGTGTATTGTATCGTTCAATAATTGCAGTTTTCATTCCAAGTTGGGCGCAACGGATGGCTGCCACATATCCACCTGGACCGCTTCCTATTATTGCTACATCGTAAGTCATTGTTTAGATATGAGATTTGAGAGGGGCAAAGTTATTGAAAGAATCAGATGCTTCAACTACGATCAGCATGACAAATTCGGCTATTTTTGTGGAAATGAAAAACAAGACAGTATTAATAACGGGTGCAAGTTCTGGGATTGGGAAAGCTTGTGCTGAAGCTTTTGCTAAACGGGGTGCAAACATTGTTATTTCAGGGCGCAACAAAGAAAATATAGAACAGGCTGCCGAGAAACTGAGAAAAACAGGTGCGCAAATTTTGTCTGTTGCGGGCGATGTGAGCAAGGAAAGTGATTGCAAACTGCTGATTGAAAAAACGATTGAAAAATTTGGCGGCATTGATATTCTGATTAATAATGCGGGTATTTCGATGCGTGCACTTTTTAAGGATTTAGATCTCGATGTTATTAAAAGGGTAATGGACATCAATTTTTGGGGAACAGTTTATTGCACGAAATACGCACTGCCTTATTTGTTGAAAACCAAAGGCTCGGTGGTAGGCATTTCGTCTATTGCAGGATATAATGGATTGCCGGGACGCACAGGCTACTCGGCATCTAAGTTTGCGATGCAGGGTTTTTTGGATGCGCTGCGAATTGAGAACCTGAAAACGGGTTTGCATGTGCTGGTTGCTTGTCCGGGTTACACTGCTTCTAATGTGCGTAATGCTGCACTGGTGGCTGATGGAAGTTCGCAAGGTGATAGTCCGCGCGATGAAGGCAAGATGATGACAGCCGAAGAAGTTGCAAAAGAAATTGTGAGTGCTGTTGAAAAACGTAAACGCACAATTGTACTTACAACGCAAGGGAAATTAGCTGTTTGGATGAATAAATTTTTTCCTTCGCTGACTGATAAATTAGTTTTTAACGCGGTGGCAAAAGAGGGTGAAATTCCTTTAAAATAACATGTTGATTTTTTTAATCGGGTATATGGGCAGCGGGAAAAGTACTGCAGGTAAAAAGTTGGCGAAACTAATGGGGTATGGTTTTGCTGATTTGGATGAGCATATTGAAAAACGAGGTGGCAGGCGTATTGCCGACATTTTCGCGATTGAAGGAGAAGAGGAATTTCGCAGATTAGAGCGGCTGTATCTTGATAAACTCTGCAAACTAGAGAACTATGTTATTGCAACAGGGGGGGGTACTGCCTGCTTCGGGAAAAATATAGCACAGATGAAAAACTCGGGCAAGGTTGTTTACCTGAAATTATCTGCTGCTGCATTGGCAAAACGACTTTCGCAAAGTAATAATCAGCGTCCGCTGCTAAAAAATACAGGCAATAAAAGCCTTGAAAAATTTATTGAAGAGCACCTGGCGCAACGAGAGAAGTTTTACGGGCAAGCTGATTTGGTGGTGAACGGTGTTAGTTTGGATGTGAAGGAGTTGGTTCAACAACTACAATCTACTCAATAAACACCCCTTCGTTTTTTCCACCAAAAACAACGGTAACGTGTTCTTGTAAGGTAGTAGAAAGCTCCATACCTATATAATCAACTTTTACGGGAAAACGCTTGTGGTCTCGGTCAACGAGAACTGCAATTCGCAAGGCTTTCAGGTTTACCTGCAATATGTGGCGGATGGCATACATTAGTGTTTTGCCGGAGTTTAATACATCGTCAACCACCACTACCACTTTGTTTTCGGTTTCTTTCTCTGAAATTGAAATTTCAATTTTATTGTCAGCAGGTTTTTCTTTGTTGATTGTAACCGTTACTAATTTTACTTTCAGTGGCGATATTTTTTCAACTGCCTTCGCTAGACGCTCAGCCATCTTTTGACCATTGCCGGCAATTCCTGCAATGATTATTTCCTTTTCGTTGTGGTTATTTTCATAAACCTGATAAGCGATGCGGTCAATTTTTTGAGCTACCTGAACTTTTGATAGTACCTGTGTTGTAGTAGATGTCATGTTGTAAATTTATTTTTTCTTTTGTTTCCTGCGAAAAAGATTTTCAAAAAAACTATCGGGCTTGCGTTGGTTATATTTTTCTGCGCGTTTCTTAGTTGCTTTCATCCGTTTGCGCGTTTCTTTGGTTTGAATTTTTTGTTGGCGTTTAACAGCTTTTTCATATTCCTTCATCCCCGTTTCTTTGCGCTCTTCAGTTCTCTTTTTGGTTGCCTTTGCAGACTTGCTTCCTTTGGGAACCTCCATCTCCTTTTGCTCCTGAGCAAACAGAGTAAGTGAAAAAAGCACGAGCAAATATGTTACAATTCTCTTCAGCATTTACTTGCGGATAATTTTGGCTTTAGCTTCTAAAATAAGTTGAGCACCATCTTCAATCACTAATTCGCTGCCGGGTTTTACTAATATTTTTGATTTTGCACTCGCAATCAATTTTGCACCTGATTTTAAAACGATTTTACTGTTATTATCCAACACCAACTGCGATTTGGGTTCGAGGTAAAAATACGAATCTTTAAGGCAGGTAAAAACTGTCGGGTCGGTAAACAGCCATTCACCGTTTTTATCTTTTTCAAGTGCTTTGTGAAACTGCGGACTTATACCCCTTTCCAGTAAAATTTTGTTTCCTTTTTTTAAAACTAATGAAGGTTTTGAAACATCAAAATCATTCGGATTTAACACCATGTTACCGCACCAACGCACATCATCATTTATTTCATAATTATCCCACCGAATCTGGACAGTAATAGTTCCATTTTCTTTGTTCTCGTCAATAATTTCAACCGACAAACCGTTGAGCCAGATTACGCGATTCTCATAAGATGAAGGTTTGCCATTGTCAAGATTAAATGAACTGTATTCGTAATTTGTTGTGTAGGTGTAAACAGGAACTGGCGCGGGGTTGGTGCTTACTGATATTTTCCTGCATCCGGTTTCAGATGAAAATGCATCCAGCCAGTCACCGCTTAAATTGTAATTATGAATCACCGTATCGCCATGCACCTCACTCAAACCTGCCTGCAATTTATCTCCCGAATACAATACGCCATCGTGGTTAGAATCAATGTAACGGTATAAATCCGAGAAACCAGTAAATGGATTCGGAAGACTTTTCTTTTTGTTTACCGGCAGATTTGTGTTATTCCAGTTACAGTCAATCCACTGTCCCTGCTGGATTCTATTCCAATCATAATAGAAGTCAAAATTCCCTTCAGCACTTAAAGGAAAAAAGGGGCTCGCCAGTCCATTGGGATGTTCATTAGCTCCGGAATAAATATCCTTTTCTCCATCTCTCTTGTCTTTTCCAACCTGTATATAAGCATACATTCCGGGCGTACCTCTTGGATAATTTCCGCCATCACTATTGGCACAAGGACCACTTATAAATTCATCAAATCGTGTTTTCAGTTGCCTGTTTTCAATCCATAAATATTGATTTTTTACATCACCGTTTTTTTGCCAGTCAATGTGAGGTAACTTTATTCGCAATGCATCTCCTGTGCTGACAAAATCACGCAAAATAAAAGTGCCACCATGAGGAAACGTTTTTATGGAAATTGTATCCGTTTCTATTTCATTTCCATTTAAATCATAAGCAGATGTAAGATATTTTTTATCGGATGCTTTCCAATGCATCATCCATCTGTCCCAGCCACTCACAGCCTGCATCGTGGCAGGGTGCTGTCCTGTTAAGCCATAAGAATTAGGTGTGGCAAGAAAAGTATGTGCGCCTCTGCCACCTGCTGAGTGCCAGTGATTACCTCCAAAAATTCCGTGCAGATGTTCGGCAATGGTTATGTTATAGGCAGCCTGACCGCTACCACTGGCGTTAAAAGATGCTATATTGTTAGTTCCCAACATATTTTTGAATGGAACTCCTTTAGACACATTTACACCATAGCCTGCAGAACCTTGCGTATTTGCAGAAGTAAGAAAACGATTGTTTTTCCAGATTATATAAAGTAAATCAATTCTCCCGTCAGGTGATTTTAATTTCGGCAAACCATTCTCGGTAGGCGTCCATAAATCAAAATCTTTCAGCGCATAACCGTTTTGTGTGCGCAACGTTCCATCAGCTGATTTTAATGTATCTAACATTTTTAACACTGTGTTCACACCATTATCACCAATGCGCATTTTGCTGCACGGAACCGTTATTACTTCAGGAAAATAATCGCCCAACAAAACATATTTACCAAACGAAGCCGAATGATAATAATCGGTAATAAAACCTTTCGGTTGTTGTCCCTGTTTTAGTTCGGCATCAAAAAAAGTATTCGCATCCAAAGGCAGATGCGTTTTTCCTTGACTGTCTTTAGGCCACGAACCATTTAAATTATCAGGAAGATTATTGGGGCAAGGGCCTTGCGAAAAATCAACCTCAGCAAAAATAACAAACACTCGCAGCGTATCGGAAGCAGGAATGCTTACACCATTGCGTATGGCATATTGACCGAAAATATTCTGAAAAGAAAAAAGAAAAAGGAAAAGAAGAAATCGCTGCATGCAAAAAATTATTCCGAAAGAATTTTCAGCATTTTCAGCAACGCCTTGTCAGGCTGTGCATGAAACTTTACCGCATTTTTAAAAGGCGTGAGCACAACCTTGTTATTAACTATGCCAAGCATTACATTTTTTTTGCCTTTCAGCAATGCTTCCACCGCTTCATATCCCAAGCGGGTTGAAAGTAGTCTGTCGTTTGCTGTGGGGTTACCGCCTCGTTGTAAATGCCCCAATACCGCTATGCGTGTGTCAATCTTATTAAACTTTGCCTTTACTTTTTCAGCAATAGCATAAGCGCCTCCGGCATCATCGCCCTCGGCAACAATAATGATATGGCTTGCTTTTTTACGCTTCCAGCCTTTTTGTAATTGCTTAATCAGGTCATCAATATAGGTCTTGGTTTCGGGTATCAGAATTTCTTCTGCCCCTACTCCAATTCCACTGTTTAATGCTATCAGCCCTGCATCACGCCCCATTACTTCTACAAAAAACAAACGGTCATGCGATTCGGCTGTATCGCGGATTTTATCCACTGCCTCAATAACGGTGTTCACTGCCGTGTCAAAACCGATTGTAAAATCAGTGCCTGCCAGGTAGTTATCAATTGTTCCGGGCAAGCCTACAAACGGAATTTTACATTCAGAAGAAAATACCAATGCTCCTTTAAACGTTCCATCACCTCCGATGGCAACTACTGCATCAATCTTATGTTTCTTTAATTGGGCGGCAGCCTCACTCCTTCCTTCCGCGGTCATAAAACCTTGACTTCGGGCAGTTTTAAGGATAGTACCTCCACGATGAATAATTCCGCCAACTGATGAAGCATCAAGCGGAATAAAATCACCTTTTATCATTCCGTCATAGCCATGCATAATGCCCATGACTTTAATGTTATGATGCAATGCTGTCCGCACAACCGCACGAATAGCTGCATTCATACCGGGCGAGTCGCCTCCTGATGTGAAGATGGCAATGGTTTTAATTTGTGATTTCATAACTGATTATTTCTTGTCCGCTTCGCATTTATCGCACCCGGGCTTGGCTTTGTGGGCAAATGTTTCTTTATAGATTTTTCTGCCGACAAAATAAACTGCGACTATAAAGAGTATTCCGACTATAATTTCCTGTGCCATTTGACTACAAAATTAAACTTTTTAACCGCAGAGGGCGCAGAGAAAGCGTAAAGGGCACAAAGTGAATTCGCTTTGCGTTCTTTGCGAAAAACTTTGCGTTCTTTGCGGTAAAATTTGACGATAATTTTTCTGCAATGAAATTCAACCGCAAAAAATATTCTGACGAAACGCTGCTGCAACTCCACTACCAACTTCTTAAACCTAGGATGATAGAAGAAAAGATGTTGCTGCTGTTGCGTCAGGGAAAAATTTCCAAATGGTTTTCGGGCATGGGACAGGAAGCTATTTCGGTGGGCACTGCATTGGCAATGGACAAAGAAGAATTCATTTTGCCCATGCATCGTAATTTGGGAATTTTTACGGGAAGGGACATTCCGCTTTCACGATTATTTGCGCAGTTTCAGGGAAAAATGTCGGGCTTTACCAAAGGGCGCGACCGCTCGTTTCATTTTGGTGCAAAGGATTATAACATCGTGGGAATGATCTCTCACCTTGGTCCGCAAATGGGAGTGGCAGATGGAATTGCGCTTGGCAACCTGCTGAAGAAAAACAAAAAAGTAACCGCAGTTTTTACAGGTGATGGCGGTGCCAGCGAAGGCGATTTTCATGAATCAATTAACGTAGCTGCGGTTTGGGACCTACCGGTGATATTTATTATTGAAAACAATTACTGGGGACTTTCAACGCCATCTGTAGAGCAGTTTCGCTGCAAGCAGTTTATTGATAAGGCAATTGGTTACGGCATTGAAGGCGTGCAGGTGGACGGCAATAATATTCTGGAAGTTTATGATGCTGTTTTAACTTTGCGCGAAAAAATTCAAAAGAAAAATCGCCCGATTATTTTAGAGTGCATGACCTTCCGTATGCGCGGACACGAAGAGGCTTCGGGCACAAAATATTATCCGAAGGGAATACAGGAAGAATGGTCAAAACAAGACCCTTTAACTAATTACGAAAGCTATTTGCTGGAACAGAAAATTCTGGATGAACAGCAAATTGCTGATTACAGAAAGCAACTGAAATCTGAGATTGAAGAAGCTTTAAAAATTGCTTTTGATGAGCCATTAATTAAGCCCGACACCGAAACCGAATATGCTGATCTGTTCAAAAAATCAGAAATAACAGTTGAACCTGCTTCAGGCAAAACAAGCACAGTACGGTTGATTGATGCAATTTCATCAGGCTTAAAACAAGCCATGCAAAAACATCCCAACCTTGTTTTGATGGGACAGGATATTGCCGAATACGGTGGCGTATTTAAAGTAACCGAAGGCTTTGTTACAGAATTTGGAAAAGAGCGGGTGCGTAATACTCCTCTTTGCGAGTCTGCTATTATCGGTGCTGGGTTAGGCTTATCCATCAACGGTTACAAAGCAATGGTGGAAATGCAATTTGCAGATTTTGTTACCTGTGGTTTCAATCAGATTGTAAATAACCTTGCCAAATCACATTGGCGCTGGGGACAAAACGCAGATGTGGTAGTGCGTATGCCCACAGGCGCGGGTGTTGCTGCCGGACCATTTCACTCGCAAAGTAATGAAGCATGGTTCTTCCATGTTCCGGGATTAAAAATTGTTTATCCTGCTTTCCCTGCTGATGCTAAAGGCTTGCTGACCGCGGCCATTGAAGACCCCAACCCTGTTTTATTTTTTGAGCACAAGGCTTTATACCGCAGCATTTCGGGTGAGGTGCCTGATGATTATTATACCACCGAAATAGGAAAAGCAAACCTTGTGAGGACAGGAAACGATGTAAGCATTATCACTTACGGATATGGTGTTCACTGGGCTTTGGAAACCTTGGATAAAAATCCAACTATAAAAGCCGATTTGCTTGACCTGAGAACACTGTTACCTTTTGATAAAGAAGCTATTTTGGAAACGGTTAAGAAAACAGGCAAAGTAATTATATTGCATGAAGACACGATGATTGGTGGTATTGGTGCAGAACTCAGCGCTTTCATTAATGAGAACTGCTTTGAATACCTAGATGCGCCCGTGGTGCGTTCAGCAAGTTTGGATACACCTGTGCCTTTTGTATCAGAGCTGGAACAGAATTTTTTACCGAAAGCAAGATTTGAAAAACAGTTAATGGATTTATATACGTATTGATAGAACGCAGATTTTTATGATTGTTATGATTTGCGCTGATGTGTTTTCCTTTAAATTAAAATCATAATTAATCTTAATCATCATAAAAATCAGCGTTCCATCACAGTTACCAAATGAACATCACCCTCGAAAACACCGGCAAACGCTACAACCAGGAATGGATATTCCGGAGTGTGAATGATGAATTCAAATCAGGTGAGCACGTTGTTTTATTAGGTGCCAACGGCTCGGGAAAATCTACCTTACTGCAAACTATTCTGGGAAGCATTATGCCATCAGAAGGCAAGGTGATTTACAAACACGAAGGAAAAGAAATTGACCTGGACGATGTATTCCGCTATTTCTCGTTTGCTTCGCCTTACATGGAATTGCCCGAAGAGTTTACTCTGACGGAAACCTTGCAATTTCATTCCAACTTTAAACCGTTTATAAAAAACCTTACGGCAAGTGAAGTGCTGGAAGCAACAGGGCTTACTAAATCAGCCAACAAGCAACTAAAATATTTTTCATCAGGAATGAAGCAGCGCGTAAAACTGGCGCTGTGCATTTTCAGTGATACCCATGTGGCTTTATTAGACGAGCCACTCTCTAACCTTGACAGCAGCGGAGTGGCATGGTATAAAAACTTAGTAAACGAATACGCTGCCAACCGCCTCTTTATTGTTTGCTCTAACAAACAGGCCGATGAATATTTCTTTTGTAAAAAGGAATTGGTGATTGAGGATTATAAGAAGTAACTCAGATCGGAAAGGTTTTTAAAGCCAACATAGAAGCCTCTTCAAAAGCCTTTTTATCAATTCCTGTTTCAATCTTTTTTTCTTCAAAAAAGCTCAACAGATTTTCGGTGGGCATGTTGCCGGTTAATTTATCAGAGGCCATGGGGCAACCACCAAAACCTTTGATGGCGCTGTCAAAACTGCGGCAACCGCTGTTGTAGGCAGCCTCCACTTTTTCTTTCCATTTGTCGGGTGTGGTGTGCAGGTGTGCACCAATTTCCAATTCGGGCAAAGCAGGAATTAAGTTAGAAAACATATAGCTGATATTCTCAGGATTGGAAACACCAATAGTATCAGCCAGTGAGAAATACTTTATTCCTAATTGCGAAAGTTTTTGTGTCCAGCTAATGGCAATATCACTGCTCCACTCATCTCCATAAGGATTTCCGAAGGCCATGGAGATATACACCAGCATTTTTTTATTGCTGCTGATGCAGATGTTTTGCACCTCCTCTACCCTTTTCAGGTTTTCTTCAATGGTAGAATTTCCGTTGCGCTGTTGAAACGTTTCGGAAATAGAAAACGGAAAACCGAGGTAGGTAATTTCATCAAAGGCAGCTGCATCTTCAGCACCGCGCTTGTTAAGAATAATAGAAAGCAGTTTTGATTTTGTGCCCGTCAAATCCAGTTTGCCAACCAATTCAGCCGTGTCACGCATTTGCGGAATTGCTTTAGGCGAAACAAAACTTCCGAAGTCAATGGTATCAAAACCTACTTTCAGCAGGGAATTGATGTAAGCAGCTTTTTTTTCGGTGGGTATAAACTCGTGTATGCCTTGCATGGCATCACGCGGGCATTCGGTGATTTTCATACCACAAAAATACATTTTATGCCACAAAGACACTAAGGCATGAAAAAGAGAAAGCGACTGATTACACTAATTTCCACCAATTGAATTAGTGTAAATTAGTGTAATTAGTGGCTAAAAACAAAGATAGTTGTAAGAGGCTTTTATTAAGCAGCAATCCTCTTCTCTTTATTTTCATCCATCATCTCTCTCAGATTTATGATTGCGTAACGCATTCTACCTAGTGCAGTGTTAATGTTCACGTTGGTCATCTCAGCAATTTCTTTGAAACTCATTTTGCCGTAGTGACGCATCAACACTACTTCTTTTTGCTCATCATGCAGTCTGTTGATCATTGTGCGTATTTCTTTCGCAGTTTCATCACTCACAATTTTTTCCTCTGCATTTTTATCATCATTGACCAACAGCCTGAAAATATCTACATTCTCCTCTTGCTCATCTTCCGGATTATCCACAAACTGCATGCGTTTACCAAGGCGGAAGTAATCCATCACCATATTGTGGGCAATACGCATTACCCATGGTAGAAACTTACCTTCCTCTTTATAGCTGCCTTTGTTCATGGTATTAATCACTTTCAGAAAAATATCCTGAAAAATATCTTCAGCTACATCGCGCTGCTTAACAGTAAGCACTATGTAAGTGAAAATTTTGTTTTTGTGGCGTTTGAGCAGTTGCTCAAAGCAATTGTCGTTACCGTTAAGGTAGCCACGGATCAATTGCTCATCGGTTTGATTGGATTGCATAGTTCCTCCTTTTTTAGAATTGTGTTAGAATTAAAAAAAGTAGAGATTTGAACTATGGCAAAAAAGTATTTGGGTGAAGTAGAATTCGCTTATTTAAAAAGTAAACGTAAGACCCAAATTGTTTTTTGTTTAGAGATTTGTTCGGGACAAATGTAAAACAAAATTTCATTCAAAATCAACAGACAGAATAAAATTCTTTAAAAGCAGACTATTTACACAGGAAACAGATGATTATTCTGTCGAGGCAATTTACCATTTCATCAGCTTGTAACTGCTGCTGAAGTTTTGAGTGGTAACTTTCGTCAAATAAATTCCCGAGGAAAGATTTTTAGGCGAGATTTTACACTCTGAAGAACCCGAAAATGATTCTGAAATGATAATTCTTCCGGTTGCATCTGTTAATACTATTGTTCCTGTTTGCGGAGAATTAAATTGTATAACAGCATTCTCGTTTCGTGTTGTAAAACCGTACGAATTCAGCACAGTGAAATGATTTTTACTCAGCTCATTAATTCCAACTCCGCAAACAGTAAACCCCCGCTGACTCATCCACCAACTAATAGGGATAGCAAATTCTCCATCGTTTAAAGTATGGTCTGCCTGAATTACAAGGCAAGCTGCATCAGACATAGTCATGTTGGATGAAAAACTATGCAATGCCTCAATCAAGATTTCATCCGTTTTTTCTCTGCCGATATTATCCATAATCTGCATCATGGTTGATGACCAGATTTCAGCATCTTTATATAAGTTGTTCTGCAAATTTTCAGGATAATGCTTGCTGCTGACAACTACACGTCCGTTCCAGAATTCATTGTGTCCATCCCACGAAAACATATTTCCCCAGTTAAATGAGTTAATGGATTTGGAATAAGAAGCCGCAAAATAATCTCCGATAGCTTCATCCAAGGCAGTTCGCTCTGTTCCTGAATTAGTGCCGGGTGCAGCAGAATGAGAAATAGCATGACCGTATTCGTGAATAACCACATCTGTATCTTCCGCATCATCTACACCACCTTCGCCAAACGAGAGGCGTGGCGGACTCCCTGCTGCACTGAAATTTGAATTGTCGGCTCCACCCATTCCGTGTGTATCAACCCAAATAGGATAATCAACAATATTGTCAAAGCCCAGTTGCTGAAGATAATCATGATAAACATTGATGTGATAAAAAGCATTCACATCCTCAAAACCATCTTGCGAACGCATGAACTCAAAAGCAGGGGTCAGACTTGTAACGGGCGTCACAACAGGGATTGAGTGTTCTGTAATCAAACAATAAGGACTTTCTAATTTGAATGTATCGTTTTCAAAGGCAACATCAATCGTAACCTGTTCGCGCTGCATATTCAACTGCGAAATATCTGCATCTGATGCATCTTCATAAGGAGTGCCATATGTAACTCCGGCTGTGGTAAGCGGATCAGGATTAAAAACTCTTGCGAGTGCCGGAGTATCTACATCATGAATTTTGTTATTATTGAAATAATCATTCATGTCGCGTTCGTAAACAATCATCTGTTCTGCATCAATAATCAACTCAAAGAAATTACCTTTTTTATCCCACAATTCAATGCGCGAAGCAGGAATAAGTCTTGGACCAAGATCAAAATACAAATCCTCTATAAGAATTTTAACAATGTCATTCTCTTCTTTGTAAATTGATTTAATAATGTCGTAACAATCATCTGTATTTGGAAATTCTCCGGAAGGCGTTTCCAGAATATGATAGGTATTATCAAACAACGAAATAATGTTTCCGGTTTTATCTAAATTGATTTTTATTGTACCGCGATAAACTGGTTTTCCCTGATAGTTCTGGCGATAGAGATAGTGAAGACCTGTTTTACTTTGCTTGCCTTCAAGATATTCAACAGAAAAATCAGCACCTTTTAAATTGGGAATCGTTGAAAGCAGATATTCTTTAACTAAAATGGTATCTGTACTTTCAATTTTCCCGCAATAAAAAGAAGAAACAGCCCTGCGCACATCAACCGGATGTGGCAACCGGCTTCCCATTCCATCATTAATTTTTTGGCCGAAAGAGAAAATCGGAGAAATTAGAAAAATGAAAATTATTAGACCTGATAAGAATTTACGACTGTTATTTTTATGCACAAAATCTCTTGTTTATAGTTTTCTTCCTCGTGTTCCGTCTAACCAACCCTGCCAGTATTCAAAGGCTTTCATGGGAAGGTCTAATTTAGTTTCGTCAATCATTTTTTGTACCTCATTACGGCTTTGCCTTTTCAATGTTACTTTATCAAGATTGGCAAAATGCAACATGGCTGAAGCTGCAATGGCAGAATTTATTTTCAGGTTTTGCAGATTTACTTTGTCGTAGGTATCACTTTCGCTGTGATAATCTGAACAATAGTTTGCGCCTTCCTGAATGCCAACCAAATTTGGAACTCCCTGCATCATAAAATCATAATTATCGGTTCCCACAATAGGAACATCTGCATTTTGAAAAGGTCCTAACGATGCAACACTTTCCAATGCTTTTTTTGTTTCGGCATCCAGTTCAGGACGATGGCCTGTAAAGAAACCTGTGATTTTTCCGCTGCCAATGTCAATAGAAGCAATTACAACATGCTTATCCAGTTCTTTATCGTGTTGTTGTGTATATGCATATGAACCGCAAATACATTGTTCTTCCCCGTTCCAGAGCGCAAAGCGAATAGTCCGTTTAGGTTTTATTCCCAATAAAGTCATTTGACGGGCAATGTCAATCACCAGCGAAACATTGCAACCATTATCGTTTGCACCTGTTCCCATTCCCCACGAATCAAGGTGAGCACCAATCAAAACAATTTCGTCAGGCTTTTCGCTTCCTTTTATTTCACCTATAACATTATAAGAAGTGTATGAACCTCCTGTTGTTAGTTCAATATTAAGATTAATGTTCAGTTTTCCGCCCTTATCAAGAATTCTGATACAGCGCGAGGCATCATCACGTGCCATTACAACAAGCGGAAGTGTATTATTATACCCTCGCGAAGCTAAGTGACGAAACAATAATTTTTTAGGACGTGATGACATGTAAATAACACCTTTTACCTGCGCAGCCATTGCACGTCCTTCTATTTCATGTGCATCGTTATATTCTTTAAAAAGTCCGCCCAGTTCAGTAAGTTCATCTGTTGTAACCAACACAAACTTATCCTTTACTTTATCTCCTGCTTTTTTGAAATCATCTTCTGTGCCGTAGCCAACTGAAACCAATTCAGCCTCTAAACCGCTAGCATTTGTACCAACAGAAAAAGCCCGCGAAACCACACGCGGAGAAAAATTTGAGGTTCCTGTAATTTTAGCGGTGCAGCTTTTCTCATCCCAAAGTGAAGGCATTTGAAAGGCTTCTTTCTTCACATCCACTCCAGCTTCTTTGAATTTCCTAACACCCCATTCAATGGCTTTAGTATTAGCTTCTGTTCCGGTTACACGACCGCCAATTTTATCACAGAGCTCATGCAAATCGTCCTGAATTTGGGTATGCCCCAACATAGCAGCAACAAGCTTTTCAGTTTCGCTGTTCTGAGCGTTTAATAAAAAAGGAGCAACTAAAATAACCGTAAAAAAAAACGAAACGTGCTTAAGCATTAGCGTTTTACGAGCACTAAATTTTTATCATCCAACTGCACGATAGAATAATTTATTTTTCTTCTTTCCGCTTTTGTTTCCATATACATTTCAGCAGTTTTTTTACCATCATTCCATTTACCTGAATGACAAACTTTATAGACAGATGAATTTTTTGCTACAAGGTCTTCGTCATATCCATTGTAAACTTTAACAACGTAATTATAGCATAATGAAAATTCACCTTCTGAACCGAATTGCAGACTTGGGAAATCTTTGTAAGCGCTTAGAAAACTTGAAACAAATTTCAAGGTATCTGCCAAATTAATGTTTGACGAATTAAGATTACGATCTTCCAGGTAGTACTTTTTATTTACGTAGCGCACATTCTTTTCTTCTGTTACCTTCTTCTCTTCAACTTCAACTACACCTGCAGCCTCTTTTTTCTCTGCTTTCACAGGTTGAGTTACTTTCTCAGCAGTAACGCTCTTCTTTTCAACTTCCACCACTGCTGCTTTAACTACAGCTTTTTCAGTTTTTACAGGCTGATTTACCTTCTCAGTTGGAACATTCTTTTTTTCAGGCTCAACGATAGTGTTCTGATTTTTAGTTTCAGGTACAGTTTTAACTACTGTTTCAGTAGCATTACTTTTTATTTTTTTTC
>CAMBRL010000081.1 GCA_945870105.1 Chitinophaga pinensis | reverse complement strand
GTAACAGTGCCTGAATAGGTTGTTACCTCTGTACACACATTGGTGGGAGGCGTTGTGCATGGGTTGTTGATGGTTCCGGGTATCTGGGTTATTACACCCAGATCCATTGAAACGGTTGTAACAAGGTTATTATTGCTGTCGAAAATACCGACTACCGCAGGATCATCAAAGGGAGCCTGACCGCCAAAACAATCGCGGTAAACGGTTAGATAAATGCGGTACTGATTACCTCCAAGATAGTCGTAAGTAATGGTTCCGCCTACAATGTGGGTTGCAAAACTTTGAAGACTGATGGCTGAAAAAATGAGGGCCAGCGATACGATTTGTAGTAGTTTTTTCACAGGTTCTTTAGGTTTAATGGGTTGAAATTTTACATCGATTTCAAGGAAACAATATTAGAAAATATATTTAAATAAGATAGCGGTCTTGTTTAAATTTAATTAACGTTTAAAGTTTGAGGGGGGAAAGCCATGCTAAAGCCGTCATTGCGAGCGCCAGCGAAGCAATCTTTTAATTGTAAAACAGAATGAGATTGCTTCGGGTGAAAAACCCTCGCAATGACGATTGGTTATTTCCCTTCGCCCAGGTTTTCTTCGCGCTCGTAAACGCCCTCTATGTTGTAGTATTTCCATACGCCCTGCTTGATGTCAAGGGCATAGTAGCCTTCGCTTTGGCGCTGGCCGTTATCGTGGTAGTTAATCCACTTTCCGTATTTTTTTCCGCTGCTGTAGTTACCTTCCTGATGTTTGATTCCACTCTCGTAATAAAATGTCCATTTGCCGTTTTCAAGTCCGTCAATAATGTTACCTTCTGATTTTAGTTTTCCGTTTTTATACCAGTTTTTGCATTCGCCAAAGGGTACGTTATCAACATAGGTGGTGGAGCTTTGCTGACTGCCGTCTTCGTACCACGATTTCCACACACCGTTTTTCTGTCCTAAGGTAAACTGCCCGTTCATGCGGGTTCTTCCTGTGTTATAGAAAGCTGAAAAAGGTCCTTCGGGCAGTCCGTTGCGGAAGTTGTATTCTTCTACCAGTTGTCCGTTCATGTCGTAATCGCGGTAGAGGTCTTCCTGCACATCGTTGGCAAAGTGAGAGAGTGTCCACACTTTCCCGTTCTCATAAAACTCCTGCCACTTGCCTAATTTTTTTCCGCTTATGTATTCACCTTCCAGTTGTTTGGCTCCGCTTTCATAAAACTCCTGCCACTTACCTTCTTTCATGCCGTCAACATAATCGCCTACTGATTTCAGTTGTCCGTTGGGGTAGTATTCTCTTTTTGTTTGCGCGGCTAAGGTGAAGCTAATCAGTAAGCAGTAAACGGTAATCAGTATGCTTGTAACTTGTGACTTGTAACTTATAACTTGTACCTTATTCATAAACCTGTTCTTTAATTTTTTTTCCGTTGTCATACGTTTCTTCGCGCATCAGGTTGCCATCTATAAACCAGTGTGTCCAGGTGCCGTTAAGTATATCGTATTTGTAGTGCATTTCTTCTTTTTTCTGAACATCGTCATACCAGGTGGTCCAGAGGCCTTCTTTTTTTCCGCTGTTCAGATATCCCTCTATGGTTAGCATTCCGTTTACATCGTAGTATTTGAACAGTCCATTTTCCATGCCATTAAGGTAGGCGCCTTCTTTTAAGGGGTTTCCGTTTTCACTAAATGTTTTAAAGGTGCCGTGCAGCAGGCTGTCGTTAAAGTTGTATTCGCTTTTAAGGTTGCCGTTGGGGTACCAGGTGGTTTCTTTTACCAGTTCGTTTTTCTTGCCTGCGTAGTTAAATACGTGTTTGGTTGAATCGCTGTCGTAGCTGATGGCCTCGGTTAGCTTTTGGTTGGTGGTGCAGGCGAATAGCAGGAGGCAGCAGCTAAGTAATAGGTAAGATGTAATAGGTAATCTGCTAAACTGCATTGCGGCTGTGACTGTCTTTTTTGAGGGCGGTAAAAGTAGGAATTATTAGTTCAAGGAGCAGTGATTCTTAATTCATCCAACACAAGAATAATTCTCCACCATATTTTGCTTTCATAAAATCTATTTTATACCTTTAACTGCTTTTTAAAAAATACCCTTGCTTACGTGAAGTATTTTTTCCGTGCAGTACTCTTTCTTCTACTCCCCTTTGCAGCGCATGCACAGCTTACCGTTGTTGGCGGTTTAACCGCCACGCAAATGGCTAATATAATAGCCGGTCCGGGTATCACGGTTAGCAATTCTGTTTATACAGGTCCTGCCATTTCATCGGGCTCGTTCAACGGAAGTGCATCTAATATAGGTATAGCCAGCGGAGTGCTGCTTACCTGTGGCGATATTAATATGGCCATAGGTCCTAACACATTGGGCAGCCAGGGCCTTGATAACCTTGCCCCCGGCAACAGCGACCTTGACGGCATAGCGGGCGCATTAACCTATGATGCCGTTGAGCTGGAATTTGATTTTGTGTCGCAGAGCAACAGCGTAATGTTTCGCTATGTTTTCGGGTCTGAAGAATATCCCGAGTGGGTAAACACAGGCTTTAATGATGCCTTTGCCTTCTATATCAGCGGGCCGGGAATACCCGGTTCGGTAAATATAGGGGTGGTACCCTCCACCACCCTGCCCGTTACCATTGACAATATCAACTCCGGCTTTAACAGTCAGTATTATGTAAACAATGCTGGGGGCACCACCATACAATACGATGGATTTACCACCGTGCTTACCGCAAGCCGCGTTGTGCAAGCCTGCGAAACCTATCACCTGCGCCTTACCATTGCCGATGGCGGTGATGGTATTTACGACTCAGGCGTTTTTATTGAAGAAAACAGTCTGATCAGTAACGTGGTGCAAATAAGTGCCTCCACAGTAACAGCCGATTCCACTGCCTGGGAAGGCTGCTCCGATGCCGTAGTAACCTTTACGCTGGGCGCAACGCAACCAACCGATTACGTTATCAACTACACCCTTGGCGGCACCGCCACCAGCGGCACCGATTATGCCGCATTGCCCGGAACCATTACCATACCCGCCAACTCACTCAGCAATAGTTTTACCATTGTACCCACCGTTGACGGCATTCCCGAAGCACAGGAAACCGTTACCATAGTAGTGCAAACCTCCATCTGCGGCTACGATACCATCCTGATGTACATTGACGACCTTGACCCGCTAAGCGTAACGGCTTATAGCGATACCACCCTGTGCGATGGCGTTGGACAGGCAACTATTTATGCCATAGCCGATGGTGGCGGTGGCGGCTACACGTTTTCATGGAGCAACGGAGCAGGAATAAATGATACGGCAATAGTTGCACCCGGAACTACTACTACCTACACCGTTACCGTTGACGATGCCTGCGGAGTAACGCAGGTAACCGATGATGTTACCGTTACCATTTCAGCCATGCCCGTTGCCGATGCCGGTCCGGATATAACCTATTGCGCAGGCGATGCCGTAACACTTACTGCCGCTGGCGGAACAAGTTATAGCTGGTATAAACTGCCCGCAAATACCTTGGTGGGCAACACAGCAGTTGTTAATGTTAACCCTGTTGGCAACGAAGATTATTACGTAAAAGTAACCACATCAGGCTGCACCGATTACGATACCCTTACCGTTACCGAAAACCCCGCGGCCATTGCCGATGCAGGCTCAGATGTTGCCATTTGCGAGAACGATGTTATACAGCTGGTTGCCACAGGCGGTGTGCAATACGATTGGGCACCTGCCGGTGATTTAGACGATGCAACAATTGATAATCCCACCTTCAGCGGAACAATCACAACTACACTAACGGTAACCGTTACCGATGCCAACGGCTGCACCGATACCGATGATGTAGAAGTAACAGTAAACCCTTTACCACCTGCAGATGCAGGCGCTGATATTACTATTTGCCTTGGCTTTACCACACCGCTTGATGGCTCGGGCGGTACACAGTATTTATGGAGTCCGGCAGCGGATTTAGATGATGCCACTATTGCCACACCCACCTTCAGCGGCCTTGTCTCAACAACCTACACCCTTACCGTAACCGACAACAACGGCTGCATTGCCATCGATGATGTTTTTGTGGATGTGATGCAAAACATTCCGGTTTCTGATTTTGCTCTGCCAACACAAACCTGCGTGAATGATGATGTAACAATCACCTTCACCGGAACAGCCAGCAACACTGCAATCTTCGATTGGAATTTTAACGGAGGCGTTGTTACGGCAGGAAATGATGAGGGTCCTTACACCCTTCACTGGACCACCACCGGAACCAAAACCGTTGAATGCATTGTTGACGAAAACGGCTGCGGCAGCGATACCATTTCGTATGATATTGATGTGTTTGCTTATCCCGTTCCAAATGCGGGTGCCAACCAAAGCCTGTGCTCCGGTGAGGTTGTTTCGCTGGGCGGTTCATCCATTCCGGGTGAAGATTACCAATGGGCACCCGTAGCTTATTTGAATGATGCAAGCATTGCAGCACCTGATTTAACACCAATTAATATGACAGCGGAAACGGTGGTGCTTCCTTATGTGATAACCGTTACTTCACAAAACGGTTGCGTGGCAAGAGATACTGCGCTCATTACTGTATTCCCTATTCCAATTGCCAATTACGTTGCGCCCGAAGGCGAATGCTTTGATATTAACTCCATTGATTTTCTTGCCGGTGGCGTTTACGGAAACACCGCAACCTTTGCCTGGGATTTCGGAATGTTTGCCTACCCATCAACCTCTACTCAGGAAAACCCGAACGGTGTTATTTTCTCCCTGCCCGATGATTATCCTGTTTCACTCATCATTACCGAAAATGGTTGCGTGAGTTTGCCTTCTGTTCAAACCGTTGAAATATTCCCGATGCCCGTTGCTGATTTTTCTGCAAACCCGCTTGAAGGCTGCGAACCGTTAGATGTTTTCTTCACCGATTTAAGTGATGATGTGGGCTCCAACCTTGCCTACGACTGGAAGTTTGGTGACGATAGTATTTCTGCTGCTTCCAATCCAAGACACACGTATATCAATGCAGGCGTTTATGACGTGCATGTTACTGTTACAACGGGCGATGGCTGCTCCAACTCTATTACAAAACCAAATTACATAACAGTATATCCCCGCCCTGTTGCCGGTTTCAAAGCAACACCCGAAACGATTTCCATCTTTGACCCGCGCATCATCTTCACCGACCAGAGCACCGGTAGCGACAGCTGCGAATACATGATTGGCGAAACAGGTGATGTTATCTACACCTGCAACTTTGAATACCATTTTGAAGACACAGGTCACTATATCATTACACAATATGTTTACAGCACCCACGGCTGCAAAGACACAGCAGTTCTCAATGTGTATGTAAGACCTGAATTTACGTTTTATATCCCCAGCGCTTTCTCTCCCAATGCTGATTTGACCAATGATATTTTTTTCGGCTACGGAACATTTATTAAAGAATACGACCTGACTATTCTCAACCGTTGGGGACAAATGCTCTTCCGCTCGCTGGATGTAACCCAAGGCTGGGACGGCACCTACAAAGGCGACAAAGCGCAGGAAGATGTATATGTTTACAAGGTAAATATTGTTGACATCAATGGCGAGAAACACGAGTTCATCGGCAAAGTGACATTGTTCAGATAAATGTCGAAATCCACTTACCGTATCCTTGGCTTAATGTCCGGCACCTCGCTTGACGGACTTGATATTGCCTGCTGCAGATTTGAACAAAACGGTGAAAGCTGGAGCTGCAAAATTGAAGATGCTGTTACTTTTAAATACAATGAAGAGTGGAGCAAAAAGCTTGCATCTATCCATAATTCTTCTGCTTATGAATTTGCGCTGGCAAACACTGAATACGGTTATTATCTGGCAGAAAAAGTCAATGAATTTATCTCAGATAAAAACATTAAAGACATTGATATAATTGCATCACACGGGCATACTATTTTTCATCAACCCGAAAAGAATTTTACCTTTCAGTTAGGATCCGGAGCAGCTATTGCAGGCCGAACAGGCATTACAACCGTTTGTGATTTCCGCTCATTAGATGTTTCACTAAACGGACAAGGCGCACCGCTTGTACCCATCGGTGATGCATTGTTATATTCGGAGTTTGAATACTGCCTGAATTTGGGCGGCATTGCCAATATCTCTTTTGACAACAACGGAAAAAGAGCTGCATTTGACATTTGCCCTGTCAACTTAGTTCTAAACACCTTAGCTCAAACACTTGGAAAAACCTATGACAGCGAAGGAGATTTTGCCCGTTCCGGTTCACTCAATAACAACCTGCTAGAAAAACTCAACAATCTTGATTTTTATAAAACCACAGGCGCAAAATCATTAGGCAGAGAATGGGTAGAACAGATTTTCTTTCCCGTATTAAACAGTTTTGAAATCTCTGATCATGATAAATTAAATACAGTTTGCGAACATATTGCCCTGCAAATTGCAAAGCATGCTAAAGATGTAAAAGCAAAAATGTTAGTTACAGGTGGTGGAGCTTACAACAACTATTTAATGGAACGCGTAAGATTTCACGCTCAGGCAGATGTTGTTATTCCCGATAACCAAACGATAGAATACAAAGAAGCCCTGATTTTTGCTTTCCTCGGTTTACTGAGGTTTGAACAAAAAAATAATACCCTCGCTTCTGTAACAGGAGCAAGTACCGACAGCACCGGTGGCGCTATTTACTTAGGGGAAATTTGAGAATTACCCTGTGATGATTTAGAAATCATCATCATCGTCATCATCACCAAACTCGTTGAAAGGGATATCATCATCTCCTCCCAACATTTCAATGTTGGTGTCTTCCTCTTCCTCTTCGAAAGCGCTGACGTCTTTAGCCTTCTTAGGTATTTTACCTTTGATGGGCTTAAGCTTTGTGGGTTTTCTTAATTCATCAGCGTCAGTGGTAGATTTTTTACCTTTTGATGGACCTTTTGAATGTGCCAATGTTTTGATTTTTTGGGTTGATTAATACTATTTCTGTTTGTTTCAAAAACAATCGTTATACAAAAATATAAATCTCTAGGTTTCAAAAAAAATATTTCTTCTTAAACAATAAAACTAACATATGCGTGTTTATAAATAGAAGAGCTCTTAAAACCATAATCAATTAACTAATAGTAATTTCGCATGAATATCCACAGCCAATCAGCCTTTTACGGACACAGCGACATGCAATTTTTAACAGATAAAGACAAGCGCAACGGACTTTTAGGAACTATTTTCTTCCACTCCATACTGCTGTTTATTTTTATTTATTTTAAGCTCAACCTTACTTTTCCGGCTGTTTTTCCTCCTGTTCCTCAAGAAGAAGGCATGGAAGTAAACTTCGGGAACAGCCAAACCGGTTGGGGCGAAGAAGAACCTTCATCTGGCGGTTCGCCAGAACCCGAGAACAACTCAGTTGCAGCTGCAGTCCCTGCTGCCAGCAAACCTGAAAAGTCTGTTGCTAAAACACAGGAAGAGATTTTGACACAACAGGCCGAAGAAACTGCAAGAGTGGAAGCACAACAAAAAAGAATAGAAGAAGCAAAGAAAGCAGAAACGCAAAAGAAAATTGAAGCAGAGAAACAACGAGTTGAAGCAGAGAAAAAGAAAAAGTCGGACGATATTTCAAAAATGGTGGGCAATGCTTTCGGCAATGGCACTTCAGAAAGTCAGGGAATAAATAAAGGTCCGGGCAATCAGGGCGACCCTAACGGAACTCCGGGTTCACCCAATTACGGTCCGGGCAGTGGAAGCGGAAACATAGGTTTCAGTCTTAACGGAAGAAAAATGGTTCAACGACCTGTTATTATTGAAAAATCACAGGATCAGGGCAAAGTTGTGGTAAAAATAATTGTAGACAGAAACGGGAAAGTTACCAAAGCAACAGCTGGAGAAAGAGGAACAACTGCAACAAGCGCTTATCTTTTTCGCATTTCGGAAGAAGCTGCACTGAAAACAAAGTTTGATGCCAACCCAGCCACAGAGGAACAGGTGGGAAGCATGACTTTCACTTACAAGTTAGAATAGTGACTTACCAGCAGACGCTGAATTACCTGTTCAGCCAGTTGCCGATGTATCAACGCATCGGGCATGCAGCATATAAAGCCGACCTTAATAATACGATTGAAATCTGCCGGTTGCTTGGAAATCCGGAAAAGTTTCTAAACAAGCGCTGTATACACATTGCCGGAACAAACGGAAAAGGTTCTACTTCACATTTTCTTGCGTCCATTCTTCAATCTGCAGGCTACAAAACAGGGCTTTATACCTCACCACATCTGAAAGACTTCAGAGAACGGATTAAAATAAACGGGAAAATGATTCCCAAGAAGAAGGTAATTGAGTTTGTAGAAAAACACCGCTCTGCTTTTGAAAAAATCCAACCTTCTTTTTTTGAAATGACAGTTGGACTTGCCTTTGACTATTTCAAAAACGAAAAAGTGGACATTGCCATAATTGAAACCGGCATGGGCGGACGACTGGATTCAACAAATGTAGTTAAACCACTGCTTTCAGTAATTACCAATATCGGATGGGACCACGAGCATTTTCTGGGAAACACCTTAGAGAAAATTGCTGCTGAAAAAGCCGGAATAATAAAATCAAAAACACCTGTTGTAATTGGTGAAACTCAAGCTGAAACAGAAAAAGTATTCAGACAAAAAGCAAAAGCAGCTAACTCAAAAATTTATTTTGCTGATAAACTGTTTGATATTAAATCACCCCTATTGACGGGCAAAAGCAAACAGTATCTAAAAGTTGATATTGTAGAAGGTAAAACTGCATTTCTAAAAAAGGCACAGTCTGAACTAACCGGGATTTACCAATACAAGAATCTTAAAACAGTTGCAGCATCAGTAAAACTCTTGCGCGAACAAGGTTTTAGCATTTCTGACAAAGCATTGCGAAAAGGCTTAAAGAATGTAGTTTCCAAAACTGGAATAATGGGACGTTGGCAAAAACTTTCAGCCTCTCCCCTCGCCTACTGTGATACGGGACATAATATTGACGGCATCAAACAGGTATTGGCTCAGATTGCTTTGACCAAACACAAAAAACTGCATTTTATCTTGGGTGTTGTGAGTGATAAAAAGATTGAGCCTGTTTTAAATATTTTGCCAAAAAATGCAGTCTATTATTTCTGTCGTCCTCAAATACCTCGCGGATTAAGTGAACTTGAACTGATGGATAAAGCTATTTCTTCAGGCCTTAAAGGGCACGCATTCAAAAGCGTTAAAAGTGCTTACAATGCAGCACTGAAAAAGGCGAAAGCTAAAGATCTTGTATTTGTTGGAGGCAGCACGTTTGTAGCAGCCGAGGTGGTGTAGAAAGAGAATTTTTAAAAAATATTTGCCCGTTATTACAAAAGTGTATATTTGCAGCCCATTAGAAAAAAGGGGAGCTTAGCTCAGCTGGTTCAGAGCATCTGCCTTACAAGCAGAGGGTCACTGGTTCGAACCCAGTAGTTCCCACAAAGCCTCGCAGAAATGCGGGGCTTTTTTTTATAGCTCCTTTTTTCCAATCTTTACAGACGTTTTAACTCTTTCAAGGAATAAATGAAGATCGGTATAGTCTGTTATCCCACCTTTGGTGGAAGCGGTGTGGTGGCAACTGAATTAGGCAATGCACTTGCACATAAAGGACATCAGGTGCATTTTATCAGCTATGATATGCCGGTACGCTTTGATAGTTTTTCGCCCAACCTTTTTTATCACGAGGTGCAGGTAAGTGATTACCCTTTGTTTGATTACCAACCTTATGAACTGGTACTTTCCAGCAAATTAGTAGATGTAGCAAAACATGAAAAATTAGATTTACTGCATGTGCATTATGCCATTCCTCACGCATCTGCGGCTTACATGGCAAAACAAATCTTAGCATCACAGGGAATAAAAATCCCCTACATCACCACACTGCACGGAACAGATATTACGCTGGTAGGAAAAGATGCATCGTTTGAACCGGTTATCACCTTTGCCATCAATCAAAGTGATGCTGTAACTTCTGTTTCTGAAAGCCTGAAGCAGGACACTTATAAGTTCTTTAACGTAAAGCGCGACATTGAGGTAATTCCCAATTTTGTGGATATAGACTTGTACAGCAAGGCAAAAAATGCACTCACCAAATTCAATTACAATACAGGCGACAGAAAAGTATTATTACACATCTCCAACTTTCGCCCGGTAAAACGTGTTGAAGATGTTGTGCGCATTTTCGATAAAGTGAGAAAAGAAATTCCTGCCAAACTTTTGCTGGTGGGCGATGGTCCTGAGCGTAGCAAGATTGAAGCGCTTTGTCGCGAATTGGGAACCTGTGAGGAAATACAATTTCTCGGAAAACTGAAAGCTACTGAACAAGCACTCGCAATGGCTGATTTATTTATTCTTCCTTCCGAAACAGAGAGCTTTGGTCTTTCTGCATTGGAAGCAATGGCTGCTTCGGTTCCCGTTATTTCAACCAATACGGGTGGTTTGCCCGAAGTAAATGTTCATGGAGTTTCGGGGTACCTGAGTAATGTGGGCGATGTTGACGACATGGCAAAGAATGCAATCAGTATTTTAAAAGACAAAAAAAAACACGATAGCTTCCGTAAAAATGCGCTGAAACGCGCCAAAGATTTTGAGCTTTCAAAAATTCTTCCGCTTTATGAAAACCTTTATGAGCGTGTGATTAACAAATAATTTATATGCATAAAACAAAAGTTCTTATCTCCGCATTTTTATTGATTCTTTGTTCAACGGGTTTGTTGTTACTTTTTTCTGAAAAAGAAAAAAGACAGCCTTCACCCGCAGAAATTCAGGAAAATGATGAAATGAAAAAAAGGCGTAAAGAATGGTGGGAGAAAAAACATGGCGCTGCCGAAGGTGTTGACTGGAAAGCAATGGACGAACAAACACGAAAAGAAAGAGCAGAAAAAAGGAATCAGTATCGCAAAGAACTCTACAAAAAAGGACAACTTAAATCAAACGAAAAGATTTTAGAAACGCTGGGCAACGGTTCGCTGACGGGCGAATGGCGTGAGCGTGGCAGCACCAATATTGCAGGACGCATGCACACCTGCGACATTGATTTTGAAACCAACACGGTTTATGCAGGCTCATCAGGCGGAGTGCTTTGGAAAGGAACATTGGATGGTGACGACTGGCAGCCGCTGAATGATTACATGAGCAACGAAATTATTTTTGTTCGCCACCTTGAACTGCAGAACGGAAACCGCCTTTACATGGCCGGAGGAAAATATTTTTATTACAGTGATAACGATGGTTTGACTTGGGAAACCGCAACAGGCTTAGAGAGTTTGTTGGATTGGGGTAATGTTGTTCGCGTGGTGGTTACCTCAACTGAACCCAAACTATTCTACACGCTGGTTTTAGAATGGGATTACGGACCGGCATGGGAGCCCGTTGCAGCCTTGTATCGTTCGGATGATATGGGCGAAAGTTTTATACGCATTACTTCCTATTCGGGATGGGCGGGCAACACCGATATATGGACTGCACGTTACGGAACAAGCGGAAATGTTTACCTGATTAACGATGCCGACTTTTACAAATTGGATAATACAGGACAACCGGTGTTTGTAGCCAACATCGGCAGTTCGGGTGGCAATGCAGTAATTACAGGATTGGAAGAAAACAACGGAACAGCAAAACTTGCTGTTCTTTCGGACGGTGCCGTTTACCGCAGTGATAACAGCGGACTGAACTGGGCATACTCCGGTGATGAACCTGCCGGACTTTGGGGGCGCAACAGTTTTGCATGTTCGCTCAACGATGCTGATCGTTTATATTTTGGTGCAGTAAACTGCCACATTACAGGCGATGCCGGTGCAGGATGGTTTCCCCGCAACGAGTGGTATGAGTATTACGGCAATGTGCGTTATTCACTTCATGCCGATATTGACGGAATTGATTTATTCTATGATACACTTGGCAATGAGGTAACCATGATTTCAACCGATGGCGGTCTTTATAAATCATTCAACCAATTAGATCAGGTTGAAAATATTACTCTTTCCGGAATAGGCACAGGACAATTTTATTCAACCTACACCAATCGCGTAAACACCAATTATATTTACATGGGCAGTCAGGATCAGGGCTTTCAGAAATGCAGAGTTGATTCGGGTGGTGTGTTAGGTTTTAAACAAAGTATTAGTGGTGACTATGGAAGTATTGTTTCGGGCAACAACGGCAACAGCCTGTGGACGGTCTATCCCGGCTTTGCCATGTATTATCCCGATGCGGCAGATCTGGGTGATTTTGCTGCGTACTGGGATTTTGTTGGTGATGGATGGCAATGGATGGCACCCATGATGTCTGACCCGTTTGATTACAATTACGCATTTACAGGTGGTGGCGATTCTGCAGTGAGCGGGCAATACCTCTGGCACCTGCAACACATCAGCGGTGATGTTGAAGCAGAGCGCCTTCCTTACAATTTCAGCATTAGTAATACCAACGAAATTACGGCTGTTGCCTACTCGCCTATCGACTGGAATTACCGATATGTGCTTACCAACCGCGGCCGCTTTTTTTATTCTGATGACGAAGGACAAACCTGGACTTTATCTGCAAGTTTTGACGAACCTGATTTTCGTGGAAACGTGATTATTCCTTCGCCAACAGATTTAGGTCGGGTAATTATTGGTGGCAGCGGTTATAGTAATCCGGGAGTATTTATTTCTGAAAATCATGGACAGAGTTTTTCACCCTTGGACAATCTTATTCCTCAAACTTCTTTCAATGATTTAAAACTTTCGTCAACCGAATTGTTGTTGTTTGCAGCCACCGATGCCGGACCATATTGCTATAATTTCAATACTCAGGAATGGTTTGACATGGCTGGCATAACTGCTCCTGATCAGAATTTTACAAGCGTTGATTTTATTCCTTCACTTAACACTGTTCGGTTTGGCACCTACGGTCGCGGCACCTGGGATTTTGCCATTACTGATGAACCTTTGGTTTCGGTTGCAGAAAATGAAACACAGAGTCGACTGAATGTTTTTCCGAACCCTTTTTCAGAGACCACTACAGTTTCATTCAACATTGAAAAACCAGTTTCAGTTATAATAGATGTTTACGATGTGAAGGGACAAAAAGTATTTTCTGAAAACAAAGGAAATCTTGTTGGGGAACAACGGATAAACCTTAACCGTGAAAAGTTGCAAAGCGGGGTTTATCTGGTAAGCATTAGAGCAGGTGATGAAAAATTCAGCAGGAAGATTGTTGTTCAATAGATTCAATTAACGAAATGTCAGAGAAAAAGCCTCCCGCTAACCCGCAACCCAATAATCCTTTACACGGAATAACATTGTCCACCATACTGGAACGCCTTGTTGAAGAATATGGCTGGGAAGAGCTTGGGCAGCGGGTAAGGATAAAATGTTTTATCACCAATCCATCGCTGAATTCAAGCCTTACGTTTTTAAGACGAACACCCTGGGCGAGAGAGAAAATAGAAAAGCTTTACCTGAAACTGGTAAAGAACTAAACGCAACTATTTATTTAACGGAGCACCAACGGCAACGGCACAATCGTGTCCGGGTTGTCCGTGCGGTGGATTCATTCCGGGAGCAGTTGCAGCCGGTGGCGCAGCTACGGGTGTTTGCGTTGGTGGCGGTGTATTAAATGTGGGTGTGGAAGTTACTGCAGGTGCTGCAGCAGGTGGCGAATTAAGCGGTGCGCCTACAGCAATATCGCAACGGTGTCCGGGTTCGCCATGTGCGGGGTTCATGCCGGCTGCAACAGGTGTGGCAGCTTGCGGTGTTACTGTTTGCTGACCAGGATTAAAAGTAGGTGATGCCGATGGAGGCAGCGCAGTTGGTGCAGTGGTTTGCGCAGCTCCCTGCGTTGTGCCTTCGGTTTTATCAGTTGCTTTTTCCTGTTCATTGGCGCACGAGAAAAATAAGAATGAGCCTGCGCAAAGTGCTGTAACGTATCGTTTCATTTGTGTGTGGTTTATGATTTCAAAGGTAGGATTAATGAGAAAGAAAAACGGGAGAACTAAAAATACCGCTCAGCAATATCTTTCAAACTGTCGATAGAAACAGGCTTGCTGATGTAGCTGATAACGTTGGGAAAGCTTTGTGATTTAAAGCGGTCGATATGAAACACGGAAGAAGTAAGCATAATGATTTTTACTTTCTTCAGTGCCGGTTCAAACGTTAGCTTTTCAAACTCTTCCAGAAACTCAAAGCCATCCATTACGGGCATATTGATGTCTAAGAAAATCAGGTCTATTTCATTTTCAGCATCACTTTTGTATTTCTCAAAATCCGAGAAATAGGCCAATGCCTCCTCCCCGCTTTTTTTGCTGGTTACCTTTTCTGCTATTCCTGCTTTTTCAATAAACCTGCGGGTTACATAAATGGTAGTGTCGTCATCATCTACCAGCATTATGTGTTTTATCTTTTTCATTTCGCAGATGCTAAACTATACAATTTTTCAATGTTTTATAAAAACGCTGAAAGTTGTTCCTATTCCGGGCTCGCTTATAATCCCAACTTTTCCTCCCATTGCTTCCACCTGCGACTTAATAATAAAAAGCCCGATGCCTTTTCCTTCGGTTCCAACGTGAAAGCGTTTGTTCATCTGAAACAGTTTGCTTCCGTACTTTTTCAGGTCAATACCCAATCCATTGTCCGCAAAGTCTAAACGCACAAAACCGTTTTCTATAGAGGATGTAATTTCCACTTGAGCTTTTTTATCGGGCGAACGATATTTGATTGCATTAGTAAGCATGTTAATCAATATGCTGCGAAACTGTGATGCCGGGTAACTTACCTCATTGCATTTGCTGAAATCAAAATTCACGGCAATGCCTGATTTGTTGATATCCTCCTTCACACTTTCCATTACATCTTTCAATGTTTCTTCAATGTTAATGTCAATTTTTTCGTCAAACTTATTTTTGTTTACCGCCACAATATCAATCAAATCGCCCAGCGTGTTGTTCAGTATTTTCACGCTTTCCTCAAATTTCTGAAAGATGAATTTATTCTCCTCATCCTCCGGGTTTTCTTTGTTGTAAAGATTAAGCAGCGCCATCAGGTTGGCAACAGGTGCGCGCAAGTCGTGTGTTGCCATATAGGCAAAGCCTTCCAGCTGCTCGTTTGATTTCTCTAATTTTATTACCGTTTCCTTTAGCGCTTTTTCTCTGAACTTTTTCTCTGTCACATCATCACCCGAACTGAGCACACCAATAACGTGTCCTGACATATCTTCCAGCAAACTGTTGTGCCAGCCTACTATACGTTCCTCACCCTTTTTTGAAACTACTTTCCGTTCATAATATTCAACCAACTGAGTTTCGCCATTTATAACTTTTTTAAACCCTTCAATTAATGCAGTCCGTTCACCCTTTGAAGAAAAATAATCAAACGCATTTCTTCCGATTACTTCTTCTTCATGGGTTAATCCAAGAATTTCCAGACCCTTTTTATTCAGCATACTTATGTTCTGGTGGCGATCAATTACTACAAGTATGGAGCCTGCCATATCAAGATAACTCTGTGCTTTATCTTTTTCGGCACGCAAGGCAACCATAACCTTTTTACGTTTCTGATAATTGATGCTGTTTAAAATACTGACCACCGAAAGCACCAACGCCAGAATGCATGAAAACATAACCAGCACATTCAGCAATGTCCATTTCCAGGCAAGTTCATCGGAATATTTTGCCAGTTTTTTTCTTATTTTACTTGTGGTGATATCATTCAGTTCAAGCGCCTCATTCAACTCGCTTTTAAATTCTGTTTCCAACTGATTTATTTCTACTTCCGACTTTTCTGCCTGACCATAAATACCCGAATGGATAAGTACAGCCCTACGCACAATAGAGTCCAATGAATAAATGTAATCAGCCATTTCAGGCGTAGGGGTATTTCTTTCTCTGAAATTATTTACAGTTTTAGTGTAGGTTTCTAGTCCCGATACCCAGTTGCTGTTTGTTCGGTATTTATCTTCAAGATAAACGGTCTGAAGTTCAAGAATGGCATGGTTTATCGCATTAATCTGTGTAATGGCTGCAACATGATTAGATACATCATCGCGTTGTTGCTTTACAGAACGAATCAAGGTAACGCTCCATATCACAAACAGCAGCGAAAGAACTACTGCAACGATGGCGTATATGCGGGAGGTGTTATTCAATGAATTATCGCCAAATCAAAGCTATATAAATAGATATCGCCATTGCTAGACTATAACCATTTTAATATTTTTGGAAAAATAGGAGAAAGCAGGTCTGTTTTGTCAGCAATAAAATAAGTTGGAATTATGAGGCAAAGAAGCATCGCAAAAAATGCAATATTTCTAACCTCATTTAACTTTAATTCTTTTGTTAAGAAATAATATGCAATAAATACTATTGGAAAAACATATGTAACGGAACGTAACATATCATGAACAGAAAGCCCAGCCAGTAAGATTATTGAAAATGCACCACTTATAATTAGGGTTATTATATACTTTTTCTTCAAAATTAAGAGAACCAAAGTAATTAAAACAGGCAGCCAGAAGCCTTCCAATGTTTCAAGTAATACAAGGGGAATCATATTGAAATTATCGCGCATGGTTTGCAGCCCCACGTAGGTTTTATCTGACAGCGGA
>CAMBRL010000080.1 GCA_945870105.1 Chitinophaga pinensis | reverse complement strand
GAAATAATAATAAGTTTATTTTTCATGATTACTGATTATTCCCGAAAGGTAAACAAAAACATTCTTAAGTCCCGTTGGAATCAATGTCATTTAACTGAAGAACACTCTTCTCTTATAGAAGATTACCACTGGCAAATCCCCAACCATTTCCAGAACGATGGCATAAACTTTGGCAAAGCCCCAGCGCTTCAGCCAACAATGCAATTAACGTTTGCATTTCCCCAACCCTAATCTCCTTTATCCGATTATCATCGGTAAAAACAAACAATTTGCCGAACTAATGGATTGGTGTTATCTACACCTTATTGATAGTATTCTCTGTATTTCCACCCCCGTTGTGGCCGCCACAACGACTTTTTGAATTTTCCTACCCCCTCTGAGGCCACCACAACGACCTTTCCAAAATCGTTACCCCCTCTGTGGCGGCCACAACGTTAATCTGGATATGCCAATACGTTCTGTGGCGGCCACAACGAAGTGGGGTATAAGCCAACTCATGTTGTGGCGGCCACAACATCAATCTGTATTCAGCCATTCGCTCTGTGGCGGCCACAAGGTCAATCTGTATTTGCCAACCCGTTCTGTGGCTGCCACAACCAAGTGAGGTATAAGCCAACATATCTTGTGGTGGCCACAAGATCAATATGTATTCAGCCATTCACTCTGTGGCGACCACAAGGTTAATCTGTATTCAGCTATTGATGTTGTGGAGTTTTCTCACTTCATTGGTTAAATTTACCGCCCTTAAATGATTATCAGAAAATTTGTAATTCTTTTTTCAGCCCTTATTTTTTCGGCTACTGCCTTTGCAGCCAAACTCAGCGGCCGTGTTTCTGATAAAAAAAATGAGCCCCTTGCTTTTCTTACCGTAAACATTGAGGGTACAACCGTCAGCACCATGACCAATATCAACGGTGAATACTTTCTGGAGCTGAAAGATGGTTTTTATCACGTGGTGTTTCGCTACATCGGTTACCGTACCGAAACACGCAATATGGAGATACGCGGGGATGATGTTACACTGGATGTTATCATGGAGCCCCAGGCAATAGTATTGGTAGAAGCAAATGTAAACGGTAATGGCGAAGACCCGGCAAATGAAATAATCCGCAAGGCACAGCAGAAGCGTAAGTTCTACTTAGAGCAGGTAAAAAAATACTCGTGTGATGTGTACATCAAAGGAATGAACTATGCCGAAAATGTTCCTAAAAGCATTCTTGGGCGAAACATTGAAATTGACGGGTTGGACAAAAACCGCAGCGGAATTGTTTACCTGAGCGAATCCGTTTCGCGCCTGCATTTTGAAGCGCCTAACAAGCGAAAAGAAACGGTTATTTCTTCAAAGGTTAGCGGCAAGTCGCAGGCCTTTACATGGAACAGCGCCATTGATTTTGATTTCAATTTTTATGAGCCTAATATTGAGGTAAGCTTTGCCGAGCGTAATTTTATTTCGCCCATAGCACCTTCGGCTATGCTGCATTATCGCTACAAACTGGTGGGTGCGTTTTATGAAGATACGGTGCTGATAAACAAGATTGAAGTTATTCCGCGTGTAAAAGGTTCGCCTGTTTACAATGGATTTATCTACATACAGGAAAACACCTGGCGCATCCACAGCATTGAGTTTTACCTTACCCGCGAATCTAATATTGAGTTTTTAGATACACTGAAAATAAAACAGGTTTACATTCCCGTTACGCAGGAAGTGTGGATGAAAGGAACACAGAATTTCAATTTCAAATTTGATGTGAAACTGCTGGGATTTAAAGGCAACGGTTATTTCAACGGAGTGTATTCCAAATATGATTTAGGACCTGAGTTCAGCAAAAAATTCTTCAAAGCCGAGAAGGTAAAAGTGGAAGAAAACTCCAACAAGCGCAGCGAAGAATACTGGAACGATGTGCGCCTTGTTCCCCTTACCCCGCTTGAGGTAGAGGATTACAAAGAAAAAGACAGCATTGAAGTATTAAAGGAAAGTAAGGTGTACATGGATTCCATCGACACGAAGAAAAATAAGTATCGTGTTTCCAATTTTATTTTCGGTTACACCATGCGGAATACGTTCAAAAACATTGACTGGAATATTCCCACACTGTTTGAGATTTTGCAGTTCAACACCGTTGAAGGAATTGTTCTGAACCCAACTTACAGTGTGGAGTGGGAACACAAAGAACTGAAGAAACGGTTGCGCATTGATAACACATTCCGATACGGTTTCAGCAGTCAGAAATTTTATGGCAAGCTTGGGTTTAATTACCGCTTCAATGCCATCAACCGCATGAATATCCGTGCTGAGTTTGGCAAATTTGTAAGTCAGTATAATGAGGCAAATCCGATAGCGCCTTTTATCAACACGCTTTACACTGTTTTCTTAGAAAAAAATTATCTGAAAATTTTTGAAAAGACCTATGCAAATGTCGGTTGGGGCCGCGAAATTTTTAACGGTGTAACATTAAATGCCGGTGCTGAATATGCAGTGCGCCAGCCATTGCTGAATGCAAGCAACCTGAGTGCCCTTTATGTGGACAGCAAGAACAAGGAGTTTACTTCTAACAATCCGCAGACCAGTGACTTAGCTGCGTTTGTTCCATATCGTGCGTTCACCTTCAATGCCAGCGTCCGCATCCGTTTCGGACAAAAATATTATTTGTATCCGCACGAGAAGTTCAATTCAGATTCGAAATATCCTGCTATCAGGATTGCTTACGAAAAAGGAATTGCAGGAATTTTTCAAAGTAAAACCAACTTTGATTTTGTAAAAATTTCAGTTGAAGATGATATGAAGCTGGGTGTGTTTGGTACTTCTGAATATACCGTAAGTGTTGGAAAATTCTTTAATACAAACACTGTTCCTTTTGTGGATTATCGCCACTTTATGACGAGTGAAGTTATTCTTGCTCCTCAACGTTTATCAGCGTTTCGTGCTATGCCTTATTATCGTTTAAGCACCACAGGCGAATACCTTGAGGCGCATTACGAACATCATTTTAATGGTTTTCTTTTCGGCACCATTCCCGTTTGGAAAAAGTTAGGGTGGCAGCCAGTTGCCGGCTCTCATTTGCTCTTGGATTTCCGGAATAATCACCAGTATGTTGAGGTAACTGCCGGACTGGAGCACATCTTCAAAATAGGCAGAGTGGACTTTGTGGCTGCTTTTGAAAACAATCAGAAACCCAGAACAGCTATTAGAATCAGTTTAGGATTTTAATTCCGTCATGCTGAACTTGTTTCAGCATCTGGGCAATGTCTGGGAGACATTGAGCCAGCCGGTGCTGATGATTGAGACACTGAAACAAGTTCAGGGTGACGATAATTCCTAGTGATGATGTCCGCCCGGTCCGTGAACGTGACCATGTGCCAACTCATCAGCAGTAGCTGCTCTTACTAAAATAACTTCGCCTTCAAAACGCAGGTATTGTCCCGCCAGCGGATGATTAAAATCCATAGTTACATCATTGATTCCAACTTTTGTAACAACGCCACGCATGTGATGACCTTCGTTATCCTGCATCGGAATAATAGCACCTATTTTCAGCATGTCGCGCTGAACTTCTCCTTTTTCGTTTTTAAAAGCTTCAATAGGAAGGTCAACCAGATTATCAGCATGTTTTTCACCGTATCCATCTTCAGGCTTTACGCTGAAATTAAATTTATCGCCAACGGCAAGTCCGTCAAGATTTATTTCAAAACCGGCAATCATTCCGCCTACACCAAAAAGAAAGGTAAGTGGATTGTTTGTCCCTGCTTCTTCAATAAATTTCTCTTCCCCACCCTCCGGTTTTGAGTTAAGTTTGTAGGTCACCGACACTACTGAGTTTGTTGTGATTTTCATGTTTTTTGAAATTTTTTGCATAGGTAATACTTTTTCCTACAATGAGAAAATGTTTCGTCATTGCGAGGGTATTTCACCCGAAGCAATCTCAGACGAAATAGAGATTGCTTCGCTTCGCTCGCAATGACGAGATGATTTCCTACTTTTATTCCCGAAACAAAACGAGCGATGCAATTTCCCGGAGAAGTAACTTCACGACTACCCAAAACAGGCACCACCATTTTTACAGTGATGTCCAAACTTGCCGCTGAGGTTGGTGCCACCAATCTTTCGCAGGGCTTTCCTGATTACAGCAGTTCGCAGGATTTGTTTGACAAGGTGCATCACTACATGAAGAAGGGTTTTAACCAATATGCACCCATGCCCGGTTTCATTGGTTTGCGCGAAGCTATTTCAGATAAAATTGAAAAGTTGTATTCATTAAAATATAGCGCTGAAACAGAAGTAACCATTACAGCCGGAGCAACGCTTGCCATCTATACTGCCATTACTGCTCTTATCCGCGAAGGTGATGAAGTGATTGTGTTTGAACCTGCTTATGATAGTTATACACCTTCCATAGAACTGAACGGAGGTATTCCGATTTACATTCAATTAAAGCAACCTGATTTTCATATCGACTGGAGTGAAGTGCGGAAATTAGTTTCTCCGCGCACGAAGATGATCATCATCAATAGTCCGCATAACCCAACGGGTAGTGTGTTAAGCGCATCAGATATGCAGGAGCTGGAAAAGCTCACCAATGATTCTAATATCATTGTTTTGAGTGATGAGGTGTATGAGCATATTATTTTTGACGGGCAGCAACACCAGAGTGTATGCAGATTTCCAAAACTTGCTGAACGAAGCCTCGCAGTTTTTTCTTTCGGAAAAACATTTCACAACACGGGTTGGAAAATGGGTTATGTTGTAGGTCCTGAAAATTTAATGACGGAGTATCGCAAGGCACACCAATACATTGTTTTCAGTTGCAACACACCGATACAAATGGCGCTGGCAGATTTTCTGAAAGAAGAAAATAACTATTTAAGTCTGCCCAAATTTTATCAGCAGAAGAGAGATTACTTTAATTCCTTGATAAAAAATTCACGTTTCAGTTTTGTGCCAAGCGCAGGAACGTATTTTCAGTTAGTGAAGTACGACAGCATTTCAACTGAAAAGGATACTGACTTTGCGGTACGTATTACCAAAGAAAATAAAGTGGCGTCTATTCCCATTTCCGTTTTTTATCATGAAGGAGTGGACAATAAATACATTCGTTTTTGTTTTGCTAAAAGCGAGGAAGTGCTTGCTGCGGCAGCAGAAAAACTCTGTAAAATATAAATGGAAGACTTAAAAGTAACACTCATTCAAACTCAACTGCACTGGGAAAATGTGGACAAGAATATTTCCATGTTCGATGAGTTATTGAATAGTGTTAAAGAGCAAACAGATTTAATAATTCTTCCTGAAATGTTCAGCACAGGTTTTACAATGAATACTTCAATAGCTGAAACCATGAACGCCCGCCTGCCGGACGGGCAGGGAAAATCAATCGCATGGCTGAAAGAAAAAGCGAAAGAAAAAAATTGTGTCATCACCGGAAGTTTGATGATTACCGAAAACGGTAAAAACTACAACCGCTTAATCTGGATGCAGCCTGATGGTAATTTTCAAACGTATGATAAACGCCATCTTTTCCGCATGGCTAATGAACAAAATCATTTTACCGCAGGAGAAAAGAAACTGATAGTAAAAATAAAAGGCTGGAATGTATCACCTCTCATATGTTACGATTTACGTTTTCCAGTTTGGAGCAGGAATGCTGCAGCATCGCGGGGAGGAGCAGGCTGGTATGATTTATTGATTTATGTTGCCAACTGGCCTGCACGGAGAAGCCTTGCATGGAACACCTTAATTCCTGCACGTGGTGTTGAAAACCAATGTTATGTTGTTGCTGTTAACCGCATCGGACCTGACGGACATAATGTGGATTATTCGGGAGACAGTTCTGCTTATAATCCGCTGGGAGAAAAGTTAAGCACCATTCAACCGAATGAATCAAAACACGAAACGATAACACTTTCATGGAAATTTTTGCAGGACTATCGTGAAAAATTTCCTGCCATGCTGGATGCCGATGACTTTGAAATAAAATAAATGGAAGAAAAATTCGCGAAAATAATATCTATAATTTTTCAGCCGCTAATGATGCCGCTGCTCACCTTGCTGATATTGTTTAATAGCAATACGTTCATTGCGTTCAGCATCGCAGATGAAATGAAAACGTTCATCTATTTTCTGTTTATTGCATTTACGGTTGTGTTGCCTACCATGATTTTTCTCTGGCTTATAAAACGTGGAATTATCTCCAGCCTTGATATGCCTGAAGCATCTGAGAGAAAAATTCCATTTCTCATTTCCATTATCTTGTATTTTGCTTTGTATTATTTGTTGCGCAAACTAGCACTGCCGGAACTGGTTTATCTGTTATTACTCGGAACAATTTTATCCATTGTAGTTTGTTTTTTCATCACCATCATCTGGAAAATTAGTATTCACATGATTGCTGTTGGTGGTGTTATAGGAAGCCTGTTGGCATTGTCAATCCGATTGGGAGCAGATTTTATTCTGCCCATTTACATCGTTATTCTGCTTGCAGGTTTTGTCGGTTATGCACGACTGAAATTATATGCACACACACCCGCACAGGTGTATTCCGGTTTTCTTCTCGGCACTGCGTTAATGGCAGGGATTATTTTCTTTGTGTAATTCTCGTCATGCTGAACTTGTTTCAGCATCTCAACTCAAGACCCTGAAACAAGTTCAGGGAGACGTGATTTACACCACAATATTCACAATCTTCTTATGCACCACAATTACCTTTTTAGGCTGTTTGCCTTCTAAGTATTTTTGAGTTTGCTCCAGTGCCATTACTTCTTTTTCCACATCTTCTTTTGAAAGTGCGCTATCCAATTCATGGAAGAAACGTGTTTTGCCATTGAATGAAACAGGATAGCTGAAAGAAGTCTCAACCGTGTGTTCCTCTTTGTATTCGGGCCATTTGGCAAACGTTACGCTTTCCGTGTGACCGAATTTATTCCATAATTCTTCAGCAATATGTGGCGCTAAAGGTGCGATCAAAACAACCAACGGTTCTAATATCTCACGTTTGTTGCATTTCAGATCCGTAAGTTCATTCACACAGATCATAAACGTGCTCACGCATGTATTGAACGAAAGCTTCTCAATATCATCCGTGATTTTTTTGATGGTTTTGTGAAGCACTTTTAATTCTTCCTTACTAGCTTTTTCTTCAGAAACATTTTGATACAGTTTCCAGAATTTCTTCAGAAAGCCTGAAACGCCAGTAATTCCATTAGTATTCCAGGGCTTGCTTTGCTCCAGCGGACCAAGGAACATTTCATACATGCGCAAAGTATCTGCTCCGTGCCTTTCAATCAACTCATCAGGGTTTACAACATTAAGTTTAGACTTTGACATCTTTTCAACCTCAGATTTTGTATAGAACTTTTCGTCATTTGAAATTCCATTATTATGTTCTATAAACTCTAATTTATTATTTATGAATAAATGAAACCCTTTGTCGGTCACAAAACAAGAATCCTCATATTGATTTCTTAGGTTAGATTTGAGAAGACTTTCAATATCTAGAACATTATTATTCACACATTCTATGGGAACATTCTTCTCAGTGTGCTTTTTTTTGAATGCTTCTAAATCAATAATCCTTTGTTCAGAAATTAAAAAATTAGCAATTCTATCATACCAATCTTTACTTCTATATATAGTTACAGGTCTATCAATTAATTCGAACTTTTCATAATAATCCACTTTATTTGTTCGATAAGTATCAAAGTAAATTTTTTCTGACACCCCTTGTATCATTCCCTGATTCACCAACTTCTTTGCAGGCTCTTCAACAGAAATAAATCCACGATCTTTCAGAAATTTTGTCCAGAAACGCACATACAGTAAATGGCCTGTTGCGTGCTCAGATCCGCCTAAATAAAAGTCAACATCTTTCCAGTAATCTGCTGCTGCTTTGGAAACAAACTCTTTGTCGTTATTTGGATCCATGTAACGCAGGTAATACCATGAGCTTCCTGCCCAGCCAGGCATGGTGGAAGATTCGTAATCGTATTGTCCTTTGTATTTCCAGTCTTTAGCGCGAGCCAATGGTGGCTCACCATCTTCAGTTGGTAAAAATTTATCCACTTCAGGTAATACAACGGGTAGATCTTTTTCATCCACTCCGTAAGGAATTCCGTCTTTGTAATAAATAGGAATTGGTTCACCCCAATAGCGCTGACGGCCGAAGGCCGCATCACGCAAACGGAAATTTATTTTTCCTTTTCCAAGTCCACGTTTTTCAATTTCAGCAATTATTTTTTTGATTGCATCTTTCACTTCCAAGCCATTCAGAAAATCTGAATTAATCATTTTCCCTTCCTTGCTTTCGTTGGCTTCTTTTTCGATGTCGCTGTTTTCAATCACAGGAATAATAGGCAATTGAAAATGTTTTGCAAAACTCCAATCGCGCTGGTCACCACCCGGAACAGCCATCACAGCGCCTGTTCCGTAGCCTGCCAAAACATAATCACCCACCCACACCGGAATTTGTCTTCCGGTAAACGGATGAACAGCATAAGCGCCTGTAAACTGTCCTGTTACTTTTTTTACATCAGCCTGACGCTCGCGCTCACTGCGGTTTTTGGCGTAGTTTAAATAAGCTTCAACTTGTTGTTTGTTTTCTTCTGTTGTAATTTTAGAAACCAATTCATGTTCCGGAGCAAGTGTTAAAAAAGTGATTCCGAAAAGTGTGTCAGGACGTGTTGTGAAAACCTCAATAGTTGTTTTCTCATCCTTCTCAAGATTGAAACGTATGGAACACCCTTCACTTTTTCCAATCCAATTCCGCTGCGATTCTTTAATTGATTCACTCCAGTCAATAGAATCTAAACCGGTCAACAATCTCTCTGCGTAGTCAGTAATGCGCATACTCCATTGCTTCATCAGCTTGCGTTCCACAGGATAACCGCCACGTTCCGAAACACCGTCTTTCACTTCATCATTCGCTAACACAGTTCCCAAAGCAGGACACCAGTTCACAAATGCCTCACCCAAATAAGCAATGCGATATTCCATCAGCACATCGCTCTTTTCTTTTTCAGATAAAGTTTTCCAGTCAGTTCTTTCAGCCTCTAATTTCCGAATCAACGTTTCAATCGCTTCCGCTTTATTTGTCTCCGGATTATACCACGAATTAAAAAGTTGCAGAAAAATCCATTGAGTCCATTTGTAATAACTAGGGTCAGAAGTTTTTACTTGCCTGTCCCAGTCAAACGAAAAACCAAGTTTATCTAATTGCTCGCGATAGCGTTTTATATTTTGTTCAGTAGTTACAGCAGGATGTTGTCCCGTTTGAATAGCATATTGTTCAGCAGGCAAACCAAATGAATCATAGCCCATCGGATGCAACACATTAAATCCCTGCGAACGTTTGTAGCGTGAATAAATATCGGAAGCAATGTAGCCAAGCGGATGACCTACGTGCAGGCCTGCACCGGAAGGATAGGGGAACATATCCAGCACATAATATTTTGGTAATGAAGTATCATTTTTAGGCGCGAATGTTTTTTTCTCTGCCCAGTATTTTTGCCAGCGCTCTTCTATTTCTTTGTGAGTGTATTCCATAACAAATCACTTCTTCTTCTTTCCGTAAAGTTCTTTTTCTTCCACTACCTGCACGGCATCGCCCTCTTTCAATAGTTTTGAAACCTGACTGTAAGGTGCGGTAATTACCTCTGTATTTTCTCCTAGTCCTGAAATTATTTCAATGTAATTATTGTCCTGTATGCCGGTTTTCACATACACTAATTTTGCTTTTCCGTTTTCCAGAACAAACACACATTCTTTAACTTCTGTTTCCGTTTCAGCAACTGTTTTTTTCTCACTTTCTTCCGTTGCATCAGCAAATTCTTTTTCCTTAAATTTTTTCTTTCCTTTTTCCTCTTCAGCATTTAAAGTGTCGTTTGCAGAGCGCGATGTTACAGCCTGAATAGGAACAGAAAGAATGTCTTTTGATGTTTTGGTGCGAATTTCCACTGTTGCCGACATTCCGGGGCGGAAAGGTGAAAGCAAAGGTTGTTTTTCGTTCACTAAGTCTTTATAGGATTCCTGCAGAATACGAATCTTTACTTCAAAGTTGGTAACCTGGTCAACCAATGCACCTGAAACATTTGCAGAGTTTGCAATGCTGGTAACAACACCACGAAATTTTCTTCCGATGTAGGCATCCACTTCAATATCGGCACTGTCGCCAACACCAACGCGTACAATATCATTTTCATTTACATCCACATTCACTTCCATTTCATTCAGGTTGGCAATGGTCATAATTTCTGTTCCCGCCATTTGTGATGTTCCTACAACACGTTCGCCTTTTTCCACAGAAAGTTTTGAAATGGTTCCGTTAACAGGTGAAAAAATTGTTGTTTTGGTTAAATTCTTTTTGGCTTCTTGCAAAGCGGCATTTGCACTTTTTACATTGAAATCTGCTCCGCTTACGTTTTGCTTAGCGGCTTCAACTTCATTTTTCGCCACTTCGTAACTTGATGTCGCAGCATCAAATTCCTGGTCTGAAATTACTTTTTGTTCAAACAGTTTTTTATTGCGCTCATATAATGCTTTGGCGTTTGTAAACTGTGCATCAACCTGCGCTTTTCTTGATTTTGCATTGGCAAGATTGGCTTTTGCGGTATTCAAACCAGCTTCCAAACGTTCAACATTCGATTGCTGAATATCCGGATCAATGCGCAGCAGCAATTGTCCTGCAATTACTTTGTCGCCTTCTTTTACCGTGAGTTCAATAATTTCTCCGGGAACATCTGGCGAAATTTTTACTTCTGCCTCCGGTTGCACTTTTCCGCTGGCAGCAACGGTTTCAACAATAGTTCGTTTAGTAACTTTTTCAATGCTTACTTCCGTGGCATCGCTTTTGCCAATCCAGCCCTGCTTTTTACCAATGACTAAAGCTATAATAATAATGACGGTTGCAATGCCTGCAACAATCAGAAGTCTGTTGTTCTTCATGAAAGGAGTTTAATTTTTGTGCCGCAAATGTAAAGATTTACGTCATGCTGAACTTGTTTCAGCATCTTTTGAACAGACCCTGAAATAATCCCGATAATTATCGGGACAGGGTGACGAGCATTTTACAGTGTAATCGGCTTGCCCATGTAAAAATCCAAAACCTTGGATTTGAAAATAAAGTTGTATTTATTTCGCAGTAAATCAGATTGTGAGTTGTTCAGCCTGTTTTTGGCAGTATTGTAATCGGTGCTGTTCAGCGCACCAACGTTAAACCTTTTGTCGGCATAATCAAAAGCCTGTGAAAGCGCTTCCACTGTTTTTTTTGTGGCATAAAATTGTTTCAATGCACTTTGCGCATCTACGTGAGCCTGCTCTATGGTTTGCCTAAGGTTTTGTTCACTCAGTTGCAAAGTATATTCTGCATTTTGCCTTGCAATCTTTGCGCGACTGATAGAGTTGTGGCTTTGCCATCCATTAAAAATCGGGATGTTTAAGTTGAAGCCAATATTTTCGTTTACGTTGTTTTTTAATTGTTCGCCAAAAGGAGTTTTTTCTAAAATGGGACTTACAGACGAAGAAACAGAGTAGACAGGAACTGTATCGGGAGTGTATCCAATAATACTTGGTGTTCCTGGCTCAAAGCCTACTACTTTTTGACTCAAACCGGAATATCCAGAACCTATGGAGCCACTCAGCGTAAGGCTTGGATAGGCAGTTCCTTTTGCAATTTTCACCGCTTTTTCTGCACTCAAAACTTTTGTTTCTGCACTTTTTATAGAGGGCTGATTGCTTAACGCAAACTGGTAAATCTGTTCCGGGTTTTCTGCCAGAATTGGGTTTGCTGGTATTTCTAATTGCGGTCTTACGATTGTAAAGTCGCTGCCAACTTTAATATTCATAAGTTGTGAAAGTGTAAGTAAAGCAATGTCTAATTGGTTTTGGGTATTCACTTCGTTCAGCTCGTCAGAAGCAAGCTGAGCCTGCAAATCCAGAAGGCTGCCAAGTGCTAGTGTTCCGGCATCTACTAATTTTTGCGTGCGCGCGACTTGTGTTTCGGTAATTGATTTTTGTGTTTTTGCAACGCCTAATAATTCCTGTGCAAATAAAACATTGAGATAGGCAGTAGCCACATTCAGCACAATGTCGTTTTTCATTTTCTCAACATCGTATTTTCCGGCAAGGTAATTCAGGCTGTTTTGTTTTAGCGTGTTTTGCAGTTGCAGTCCACTGAAAAGTGTTACCTGCGAGCTTATATAAAGATTGTTGGAGCGCACACGGTTAGTCGCAAATGTGTTGGTGAACGGGTCGATACGTTGTCCCCAGTTGTAGGAGTGTGATGCTCCCGCATTCAGTGAGGGAGCCATATTGGCGATGCTTTGGTTGTAATTTTCTTTTGACAATTCTGCGTTCAGTTCGTTCTGCTTTACAGAGATATTATTTTCCAGTGCATATTCAATACACTTCTGCAACGACCATGCTTCCTGTGCTTTTGTCTGCAATGATAAAAGCGAAAAACAAGCGAGAGCAATGAAAACAGATTTCATAAAATTTTGATTTATAGCGCGGCAAAGGTAATGATTGACTTGTATTACAGTTTGCATGAATTATTAAATAATGTTAAATACCTACTTTTGCCCGCCACAAGACAAAATGAGCAAGAAACAATTATTTGATACAGCTAAGAAGCAGGAGACAGCAATTCTTATCGGCATGATTAATCAGCATCAGGACGAAAAGAAGGTGAAGGAGTATATGGACGAGCTTGCTTTCCTTACAGAAACAGCGGGTGCTATTCCGGTTAAACGCTTCACGCAGAAAATGGATAAGCCCGATTCTGCAACGTTTCTGGGTTCTGGAAAAATAAATGAGATAAAAATTTTCATCAAGGAGAACGAAATCAACATCGCCATTTTTGATGATGAGTTAAGCCCTTCGCAATTACGGAATATTGAAAAGATTCTGGAATGCAGAATCCTTGACCGCAGCAATCTTATCCTTGATATTTTTGCTGCACGTGCACAAACTGCGCATGCCAGAACGCAGGTAGAGCTTGCTCAATACGAATATCTGCTTCCGCGCTTGACAAGAATGTGGACTCACTTAGAAAGACAAAAAGGCGGTATTGGTATGCGTGGTCCGGGTGAATCAGAAATTGAAACCGACAGACGAATTATTCGTGATAAAATTGTTCTTCTAAAGAAAAAATTAGAGACCATTGACAAGCAGATGGCAACGCAACGCAAAAACCGCGGGGCTTTGGTGCGTGTTGCTTTGGTGGGCTATACCAACGTTGGGAAATCTACCATCATGAATGTGATGAGCAAGAGCGAAGTGTTTGCAGAAAACAAATTGTTTGCAACGCTTGATACAACGGTAAGAAAAGTTGTGATTGAAAATCTTCCTTTTCTGCTGACCGACACCGTTGGTTTCATCCGCAAACTTCCTCACCAATTAGTTGAGTCATTTAAATCTACGTTGGATGAAGTTCGAGAAGCTGATATTTTATTACACGTTGTAGATATTTCGCATCCCGAGTTTGAAGACCAGATGCGCGTAGTGAATGAAACGCTTATTGAGATTGGCGCAAAGGACAAAGAAGTGATTGTGGTGTTCAACAAAATGGACGCATTTACTTATACCAAAAAAGAGGAAGATGATTTATTACCTTCCACAAAAGAGAATCTTTCTTTAGATGATTTGCGAGAAAGCTGGATGTCGCGATTGGGGAATAATTGTGTGTTTATTTCTGCCGAGCAAAAAATAAACATTGATGAATTCCGCGACAAAATTTATGCGCAGGTTAAAATGATTCACACGAAGCGTTACCCGTTTGAGAATTTATTGTTCTGAAAAATATATTTAGTAACAGCATTTTGTTTAAAAATTGAATCGCTGAATTCAATTTGCTGTGATTCCAAAACATACTTTCGTTGCGTACCATCCCCCAGCATCGAGTATGCCGCCAAAAGACAAAAACAAAAAGATTTTCGTTCTCGACACTTCAGTAATCATCTACGACCACAACGCTCTCCAGAGTTTTCAGGAGCACGATGTAGCCATTCCGATAACAGTTCTCGAAGAACTTGACAACTTCAAAAAAGGAAACGATACCAAGAATTTTTCTGCACGCGAATTCATTCGCATGTTAGATGCACTTTCAGAGCATCACACCTTGCAGGAGTGGGTTAACCTGAATGGTTCCGACAAAAAAGGGAAGTTCAAAGTAGTGATGAATAGTCACAGCACTGTGGATGCTGATAAAATTTTTGGCGAGAAAAAAGCGGATCATAAAATTCTGAATTCAGCACTTTCGCTGGTGAATGAATTTCCTGACCGCAAAGTAATTCTGGTTTCAAAAGACATCAATCTTCGTTTGAAAGCAAAATCACTTAATCTCACTGCCGAAGATTTTGAAACAGGAAAAATAAAAAATGTTGATACGCTTTATACCGGCAGAACTATCGTTGATAAAAGCACCACAGAAGCCATCAACAAAGTTTACGAAACAGGAACGTGTGAAGCTAAAGAAGCAGGAATAAAGGAACCACTAACCAATCATTACTACATTCTTCGCAACGGCAAAACTTCAGCGATGACTTGCTATAATGCTGAATCGAAACTGCTGGAGCGCGTTGAAAAAAACAGCGCATTTGGTGTAAAGGCGCTAAATGCCGAACAGGTTTTTGCATTGAACGCGATTATGAATCCACGCATAAGTCTGGTAACCATTCAAGGTGTTGCGGGAACAGGAAAAACCTTGCTGGCATTGGCAGGAGCATTGGAACAAAAAAGAGAATTTCGCCAGATTTATTTAGCGCGACCTATTGTTCCCCTTAGTAATAAAGACATTGGTTTTCTGCCGGGCGACATCAAGTCTAAAATCAATCCCTACATGGAACCACTATGGGATAATCTGAAATTTATCCAGAACCAGTTTCCTGAGGGCGGAAAAGAATTCAAGAAAATTCAGGACATGGTGGATAACGAAAAATTGGTCATCACTCCGCTTGCATACATTCGCGGGCGTAGCCTTTCCAACATTTTCTTTATTGTTGATGAAGCACAAAACTTAACACCACACGAAGTAAAAACCATCATTACCCGTGCAGGTGAAAACACCAAAATTATTTTCACCGGTGATATTTTCCAGATTGATACGCCTTACCTTGATACGCAGAGTAACGGACTTTCTTATCTGATTGATAAGATCAGAAACCATCCGATTTGTGCACACATTACCTTAGAGAAAGGGGAGAGAAGCGAGTTGGCGAATTTGGCAAACGAGTTGTTGTAGAAGCTACCTCACCAACGTAACAATACCTTTATAATCCTGCTTGCGGTTATTCTTGTCGCGAACATAAATGCGCCATACATAAACATCGGAAATCGTTACTCTTCCGGCTCCGCGCACACTGCCGTCCCAGCCTTGTAAGGGGTCGAACGTGCTGAATACCTGATTTCCTGAGCGGCTGTAAATACGTAGTTCATAATCTCTCCAGCCAATTCCTTTGGGCAGAAAAATGTCATTTACGCCATCACCATCAGGAGTAAATCCACTGGGAACATAAATGGTAAACGAAGGAGTGATAACCACCGTGTGGCTCACAGTATCGGTGCAACCATATTGATTGGAGATTTCAAGTAATACAGTAAATGTTCCGGTGTCGGGAAAACTATAAATCGGATTCATCTCGGTTGAATTGCCTGTTCCTCCAAAATCCCAGTTCCATTCTGTAGGTGCGCCTGATGATAAATCGGTGAACGTAATTTCAGGAAAAAGAATTTCGGTGCGCTCAGGAAGAGCAAAAAACTGCGCTTCAGGATTTGGATGAACGGTTACAAAATTGCTTTGTGTAAGAGTTGTTACGCAACCTTCATCAGAAGTTACGGTTAGTGTAACATCATATAAGCCTGCATTTGTAAAGGTTTGCGTAGTGGTTTGTTCATTAATGGGTCCCACGCCTTCAATAGTCCATAACCACGAAACATTTGTACCCGATGCAATGGTGCTCAAATCATTAAACTGAACTTCCAGCGGAATACAGCCATCTGTAGGCACCGCTTCAAAACTTACAACCGGCAATGGATAAACGGTAATGTCTTGAGTTATTGAGTTGGTACAGCCTTCATCAGAAACTACTGTAAGTTCAACCGTGTAAGTTCCTTCAGTTAAATAAGTATTGGAAGGACTTGCCGCTGCTGAAGTATTAAGATCTCCAAAATCCCAGCTGTAACTTGCTATTGTTCCTGAACTCACTGTACTTTGATTGGTAAAGACTGTCGGTTCGCCCCTGCATACTGAAGTGGCTGAAAAAGCTGCCACAGGAATAGGATTAACAGTTACCGTTACATCATCGGAACTGGTGCAGTTATTAGCGTCAGTCATGGTAACCGTGTATTGTGTTGTTGTCGCAGGTGTTGCAACGGGTGTTGCAATATTCGGATTGTCTAATCCCGCTGCCGGGCTCCATGAAAACGAAACCCCGTTTCCTGTTGCTGTCAATGAAACAGGATCGCCTAAGCAGGCACTTGCATCGTTACCTGCACTTACAGGTTCGGCAGGAGTTACAGTTACATCCACATCATCAGTTGAAGAGCATGAGTTAGCATCGGTAGCGGTAACAGTATAAGTAGTTGTTGTTTGAGGACTTGCCGAAGGATTTTGCAAGGTTGCATCATCCAACCCAGTTGCAGGGCTCCACAAATAGCTTATACCTCCTGCACCATTCAATGTTGTGCTTGAATTCTGGCAAATACTTGCATCTGTTCCAGCATCAGCAACAGGCAAAGGATTTACGGTTACATCTACATCATCTGTTGCAACGCAACCGTTGTTATCGGTAACAGTAACGGTGTAGGTAATATCTGCTGTTGCCGAGCAAACTGGTGCAGCAATATTCGGATTGCTAAGGTCTGTTGTTGGCGACCATGCATATTGTGTTCCACCACTTGCCTGCAAGGTAACTGAAGAGCCTGTGCAAACCGGAACATCCGCACCTGCATCAGCAGGCGGCAAAGGGTTTACCGTTACATCCATATCATCGGTATCGATGCAGCCGTTTGCATCTGTTACGGTAAGTGTGTAGGTTGTGGTAGCTGCAGGTGTAGCAACAGGATTGTTAATGTTAGTTGCGCTTAATCCTCCGGCAGGTGTCCACGCATAGGAAACTCCGCCTGTACCGTTTAAAGTAGTAGATAAGCCATCGCAAACATCGGC
>CAMBRL010000079.1 GCA_945870105.1 Chitinophaga pinensis | reverse complement strand
AAGAAGAAATTCTATCCTAACCTGCTGAAAAAGACATTCTTCATCGCTGAAGAAAAAAAGTCAGTAACGCTTAAAATCTCTACTTCTGCATTGAAAAATGTTACTAAAAACGGCATTTATGCTTGTTTGAAAGAAGCAAGAGAGAAAGGTTTTACTACAAAGTAGTAGTATTTAACCTATAATATCCAAGCGTTGCTATCTTTGCATGGCAACGCTTTTTTTATTTATGCAAATCAAACTCTCGTTTTTTCTTATTCTTTCGGCTGTTATTTCTGTTTCAGCACAGGAAACTGTTCCGCCTAAGGTTATAAGCGAGAAGAAGCCCAGTCGTTATGACGAGGATTTGCTGAATAAAGACTTTCACAAGGGCAGGAGAGAAGCGCTGCGCGCTATGATGCCCGAAGGTTCTGTTGCCGTTTTCTTTGCAGCTCCCATTCGCAACCGTGCGAATGATGTGGACTTTGAATACCATCAGGATCCTGACTTTTATTACCTGACTGGACTAACCGAGCCCAATGCAGTTCTGGTTGTTTTCAAAGACAAACAGAAGTTTGCCGATGGCAACAGCGAAATGATTTTTGTACAAAGCCGCAATCCTGCCAGTGAGGTATGGACAGGCCGCAGACTTGGAACGGATGGTGTGGAAGCACAGTTAGGCATTAAACCCGCTTTGGTAAACGATGATTTTCAAAAATCAGGAATTGACTTTGGTAAGTTTGAAAAAGTTTTTAACAGCAAAATTTATAACGATGTACGTGACGAAACCGGTGAGAATGGTGATTTATATGACCTGATACAAACGTTCCAGAAAAGTACACAACGCGCCTCGCCTGATGTTTCAGGGTTAGAAGTGATGATGGCAAGTCTGCGCGAAATAAAGTTGCAGGAAGAGTTGGTTTTGCTGCGCAAAGCCATAACCATGACCTGCGAGGCCGAGATTGAACTGATGAAAGCCATTGAACCCGGCATGACCGAATACCAGAGCGAAGCCATTGTTGAGTTTTTCTTTAAAGTAAAAGGTGCAGAAGATGTAGGCTTTCCTTCCATATTGGGAAGCGGTGAGAACTCCTGCGTTTTACATTATACCACTAACCGCAAGCACTTAGACAACCCCGAACTATTGGTTTCGGATATTGGTGCTGAATATCATGGCTACACAGCTGATGTTACGCGCACCATTCCCATTAACGGCAAGTTTTCGCCCGAGCAAAGGGCTATTTACGAGATTGTGTATGATGCACAAGCAGCCGGAATAGAAAAATGCCTGAAAGGCAAACCTTTTATGGCTCCCCACAAAGCTGCAGTTGAGGTGGTGCAGGCTCGCCTGCTGGAACTGGGAATTATTAAAGAAGCTGCCGAATACCGCAAGTATTTTATGCACGGTACTTCGCACTATTTAGGCTTGGATGTACACGATGCAGGACTGTATGATGTACTTAAGGTAAATAGCGTAATTACCGTAGAACCTGGTATTTATATTTCAGAAGGAAGTGACTGCGACCCAAAGTGGTGGAACATTGGTGTGCGCATTGAAGATGATATTCTTATTACAGATGGCCAGCCCGAAGTTCTTTCGGCATTGGCTCCCCGCAAGGCTGACGAAATTGAAGCCCTGATGAAACAGGAAGGGGTATTTAACAAAATTAAGTAGTAGAAATTTGCATCTCCAAACCCTTTCCCTCATCAACTTCCGCAATATAGCCCAGGCCGACCTGTTGTTTTCGCCACAGGTAAACTGCTTTACAGGCAATAACGGAGCCGGCAAAACAGGTCTGTTAGATGCCATGCACTACCTTGCCATGTGCAAAAGCTATTTCAATCCTGTCGACAGCCAGAACATCCGCCACGATGAAGCATTCTTTGTAGTAGAAGGAAAGTTCCTCATAAACGGAGAAGAAGAAAACATCTATTGCGGACAAAAGCGCAACACCAAAAAACAATTCAAGCGCAACAAAAAAGAATACCCCCGCCTTGCCGAGCACATAGGGCTTATACCCATCGTAATGGTTTCGCCTGCCGATACCGAGCTGGTAACAGGCGGCAGTGAGGTACGCAGAAAATTTATTGATTCCGTGGTATCGCAGTATAACCGCGAGTACCTCTACAACCTCATTAACTACAACAACGCCCTTAGTCAGCGCAACGCCTTGTTAAAAACAACTGCAGGGCAAAGCAACATAGACTACGAGCAGTTCGAGATTTGGGACAACCAACTCGTTAACTACGGACAACAGATATTTGAAAAGCGAAAAGAATTTATTCTCAATACCCTTCCTTCGTTTGTTGCCTATTATAGCCATATATCTGGCGATACCGAGGCCGTAAACATTACCTATGAATCGCAATTGGAAAAAGCTAACTTTGCTGAACAGTTGCGCAACGCATTTAACCGCGACCGCATTTTGCAATACACCACTGTGGGCATACACAAAGACGATTTGAATTTTGAAATAAATACCTATCCCGTAAAACGCTTCGGCTCGCAGGGTCAGCAGAAATCATTTCTGGTGGCACTGAAACTGGCAGAATTCGATTTTATGAAACAGGTAAAAGGCTATGCGCCACTCTTGTTGCTCGATGATATCTTCGACAAGCTGGATGAAACCCGCATCACACGACTGATTGAAAAAGTAAGCAACGAAAATTTCGGACAGGTATTCATCACCGACACCCACACCCAGCGCCTGAAAAACATATTTAAAACCAGCGACCGGAATGTGAAGATATTTGAAGTCACACAAGGAGAAATAAATTTTAACCACTAAGTGCACTAAGAACACTGAGGCTGCACTAAGAATTCTTTTTGTTTCTTAGTGCCCTCAGTGTCCTTAGTGGTAAAATATAATGAAACGCAGTAACCAGCAAACCCTCGGACAAGCTATCAACGAAATGTTGCGTGTCTTCGGTCTGCAGCAAAAGCTGGACGAAACAAAACTCATCTCCTCCTGGGAAAAGGTGATGGGTAAGACTATTGCCAAACACACCACCCGCCTATACATCAGCAAAAAGAAACTCTTCATACACCTCAACTCCTCCGCAGCCCGAGAAACCCTCAGCTTTGAAAAAGAAAAAATCATAAACCTGATGAACGAAGAGGCAGGCAAGAAAGTGATTGAAGAAGTTGTACTGCTTTAAAAACAATTTAAGATGTAAAATGTAATATGTAATATTGGCACGGCTGTCATTACCTGTTACCTCTTAACTTATTACATAAAACTATGCGTTTACTTTTCACATCCTGCATCCTGCTTCTTACATCTTGCTTCGCTTTTGCTCAGCCCTTCGTCAACGGTCAGCTACTCGTTCAGCTCAAACAAGGCACAAGCATAGAAGCTGTAAGCCGCAGTTTTCAAACCTTTGAAGGCAGCAACATCAACCTTAGTGCAAAGAAATTTATTTCACCTCCCATGAATATCTGGCTCGTGGAATACAACTACGAAGGAGTAAATCAGGAACGTGTGTTGAATGCAGTAAAATTTCATCCCGCAGTAAACGAAGCACAATTAAATCACCACATCTATTACCGCTCCACCGTTCCCAACGATCCGCAGTTCAACCAACAATGGCAATACATCAACACAGGGCAAAGCGGTGGCACAGCCGGTGCCGATATTGATGCCGACCTTGCTTGGGACATTACCACAGGCGGAATAACCGCTTTCGGTGATACAATTGTTGTTTGCGTTGTTGATGATGGTCTGAGCGGAACACATCCGGACTTTGCAGGAAATAAATGGTTCAACTATGCCGAAATTCCAAACAACAATATAGACGATGACGGCAACGGTTACGAAGATGATTACCGCGGCTGGAATGCAGATGCAAATACCGATGATATTACAGGCGGAGTTGGTGGCGGAGGTCACGGAAGTTGTGTAGCCGGTATTGTGGGTGCTAAAGGAAATAACGGAGTAGGGGTAACCGGTGTAAACTGGAATGTGAAACTAATGATTGTTGTAGGCGGAGGAAACGAAGCTCAGGCAGTGGAAGCCTACACGTATCCCTTTGTAATGCGTAAACGCTACAACCAAAGCGGTGGAACCGAAGGTGCTTTTGTAGTAGCCACCAACTCATCATGGGGAATTGATGGAGGTCAGCCTGCAGATGCACCGCTGTGGTGCGCTATGTATGATTCCTTAGGCGCTTACGGTGTTCTGAGTGCAGGAGCAACCATTAACGGCAACCAGAATGTAGATAACTTTGGTGATTTGCCAACCGCTTGTCCAAGCGACTGGCTGATATCCGTTACCAATACCAATGACGATGATAATAAAGTAACACAGGCAGGCTATGGCCTTACTACCATTGACCTTGGTGCACCGGGCGAAGGAACGCACACCGTTTCTTATCCGAATGGCTATGCAGGTTTTGGCGGAACATCAGGCGCAACACCCCATGTAGCAGGTACAATTGGATTGCTGTATTCTGTTCAATGTTCATCCTTTATGGCATTAGCTTATGCCGACCCGGCAGCAGCAGCTTTGCAAATAAAACAATACATATTAGATGGTGTTGACCCTAACGCAAGTCTTAATAACATTACCGTAACAGGCGGAAGACTGAATGTTTTTAATGCAGTGAATGAATTGCTTAATAATTGCAGTGCAGGCGGCTGCGTTACACCTTTTGGCTTAACTACAAATACGATAAGCGATACAGGTGCAACATTCACCTGGAACAGCGCTCCCGGCACCGTAGGTTTTGATTTAATCTATCGCCCTACGGGAAGCAATATCTGGACAGATGTTGCAGGAGTAACATCGCCTTTTGCCGTTACTGATTTGGTTGCCTGCACCGAATACGAGTTTCAGGTGCTTGCCATCTGCGATACCGACAGCAGCAACTGGTCACAAAGCCATGTATTCACTACGGATGGTTGCTGCCTGCCGCCTTCAGATTTAAGCGTTACCTCAATTACAGATAGTTCTGTAACACTAAACTGGGGCGATTTACTTGCAGCCAATTCGTATAATGTGGATTTACGTGTTGCTGGCTCTAACTTGTGGACAACTAGTTTTACAGGAATAGCAGTAGATTCATTAATAGTGTTGGATTTAGAACCCTGCAAAGAATACGAGTTTCGTGTGCAAACCCTTTGCGATACCGGCTTAACCGATTTCTCTGACATTTTTACCTTCACCACCAAAGGTTGCGGAGCCTGCACCGACCTTGCTTACTGTGAATCCATAGGAGAAGATGCCAGCGAAGAATGGATTGCAGGTGTGGAGTTAAATCAGATTGATAACACATCAGGCACCGATGGTGGCTATGGTGATTACACAGCAGAATCAACAGTACTTGGGCGCAGTCAGAACTATTCTGTTACGCTAACTCCCGGTTTTCCGGGCGGTGGTTTCAATGAAGTTTTTCGTGTTTGGATTGACTACAACCAGAACGGAAATTTTGGGGATGCTGGTGAAAATGTGTATGCTTCAGGAACTACAACGGCAGCCGTAACCGGAACATTTGCCGTTCCTGCAAGTGCAACATTGGGCAGTACAAGAATGCGAGTAAGCATGAAGTTCAGCAGCGCACCGCAGGCTTGTTCCAATCCGTTTAACTATGGTGAGGTGGAAGATTATTGCGTTGAAATTATTGAGAACGATTCAACCAACAGCACTTACACTGCAGATGAGGCCATGAATATAAGTGTGTATCCAAATCCTTTTAGTGATTTTGCTGTTCTTGAATTTACCCAAAATGCAAATGAAGTTTATACGCTAACTATTCTTGATGTGCAGGGCAGGGTAGTGCAGAACTACAGCAATATCAGTAGCGGCAGAGTTTTTATTGAAAAGAAAAACCTAAACGCAGGAATGTATTTCTTTGAATTGCGCGATAGCAAATTAAAAGCAAGGGGGAAAATAGTGCTGAAGTAGAAATTACTCGCCCGAACTCTTCCACGAAATGTGTGAAAGAATATCGAAAATTTCAAAGCAGGATGCTTTGTTTTTGTAGAAGTAGAAATAAGAACCATCACGGAATTTCTTACGCATTTCACTGAAATTTGATTCCAGTAAATGCTTCAACCTATCATTCTCTGAAGGTAGTTCAGCTTTTCCTGAAAGTACAAAACCGATTAATGCCGGGTGTTTTTCACGCAACTTTGCGAGAACTTTAATTCCGTTGGTTTTGTCATTGTTGTCGGTGCCTATGTAATAATCGAGAATTGCAATATCAGGTTTTACTCTGCTGTTAAGGCAATCTGTATAATTTGAAAATTCGTAAATGGTAAAGTCTGTAAATTTAGACAGGCAGGAGGTAATCAGTTTAAGAAAAAACTCATCATCGTCTACAATAAAAATCTTCAGTTCCTTTGCCGGAATAAGTGAGCCGGAAAGTCCTTCCATAGTAGTGTGAACAGAATTTCTTTTTTTCATCGCTTAAAACTTAAACCCAATAACCAGCACGTCATCAATCTGCAGTAAATCACCTTTCCACTCGTTGAATGTGTTTTCAATAAAAGGTAATTGTTCGCTGCAAGGCATGCTGCTCATTGTTTTGAGCATGCTTTTATATTGGTCGTATTTGAATTTTTTTCCTTTTGGTCCGCCAAACTGGTCAGGAAATCCATCAGTAAAAATGTAGAACATATCACCGGGTTGTATATCAACCGTATGGTTACTGAATTTGTTGAAATTATCTTTAAATGAAATACCAATAGGGAATTTATCCCCTTTGGTTTCCATGAGGTGTCCGTCACGGAAATGGTAAAGAGGATTATATGCACCTGAATATTGCAGTTGCATTTTTTTAGTGTCAATGCTGCAAAAGGCTATATCCATTCCGTCTTTTATAGACATATCCTCTTTGTTTTGGCGCAAGGTTTTATTCACACCCTGATTTAATTGGTCAAGTACCAGATTAGGTTCTGTTAATTGGTTTTGTTTTACGGCAGTGGTCAATAAATTGTAACCTACAATGGACATAAATGCACCCGGAACTCCATGTCCGGTGCAGTCAACGGCAGCAATAAGTGCTTTGCCATCGTGTTCTTCCAGCCAATAAAAATCTCCGCTTACCATGTCACGCGGTTTAAAGAAAATAAAGTGGTCAGGAACTAATTTCTGGAAAGCAGTATCTGGCGGAAGTATGGCTTCCTGAATCATTTTCGCGTAACGGATACTGCTCAGAAGGTCGTTGTTTTTTTCTTCCAGATCTTTAAAAAGCGTCATTAGCTTTTTGTTTGCCTGAGTCAACTCAATGGAGTTAAGTTCCAAAGTGCGTTCAAGCATCAGACGGTCTTCCTCATAATGGTCGTAAGCATGGCTTACAGCCTTAAATAATTCTTCAGCCTCGGGTGGAAGCGGAGGGTTATTTCTGAGGTAACGTTTAAGCTGGCGGTCTAAAAGTCCGTTGTTCACTGTAGTTTTCTATCTCTTTATGAATCCAAAAACCTGTCCGCTCAAACGGACAGGCTTCAAGGATGTTTCAGTCTTTATTATTTTCAAGCTTCTGTAAAAGTTGTAATGGTCATTGTCTGATTGTGCAACTCACATTTTACAGTTGAGAAGAGTGGTGAAATTTCACCATAAGAATAGAAACCGGTGATGGCAGGATTATTTCCCAATATATCACGCACAGCTTCCACTTCCTCTTCAATTCGTTGGTCAAGTACCAGTTTGCGTCCTACACAGCTGATTAAAATTGCAAAATCTGATTGCGCTCCTAATGACTGGTAGCTGTTTTCTGCAGCATTTCCGGCTCCGTCAATCAGTTTATCAAAATTTGCTTTCATTAATCTAACTGTTGCCCCTTGCGGAATATCACCTGCAAAAGTCATTGACTTATTTTCTTCGCTCACCGCCAATACCGTCCTTACCAGCGATTCTGAGTCTTCGTTTATTCTCATTCCAAGCGGGAAGAGCAGAGCAGAACCCGGAAGGTCTTTTGCTTTATCACCCAGGTACATTTTGTATAAATCAAGTGCCGGTTGCCCGTCTAACTCATATAATACGTTGCCTACTGATTTTGTAACCTGACGTTCTACGCCAAATACATCCCAACCTCCAACAGAACCAAAGCCAACTTTTAAATCGTTTCCATAGAAACCAATGGCTACAATGTTTCCTTCAGAAGGAGTCTCATTTAAGCCTACCAGTGTTTTTTCAAACTTAGCAGCATCACCTGCCAGTCCACCGGTTACGGTAACTTTATTTTCAATTGTATCATTTAAACCGCGCGATAATTCGCTGCCGTTTACTTTTAAACCGTCAGATAAAATAAAAACGTGTTTAAGGTCGTCAGCCATCAGTTGTTTTGCGATTGCAGCACCTGTTGCATAGCTGTCGCCATTATGTTCGTTGATAGTTGCTTTAACCGTTTTCAGTTTTGTTTTTTCAAACTCAACAGCTGATACAACAATTGAATCGTCATAAACCGAATCGTTGAAAATTTCGCCTGATGTTGTTCCCGACATAATTTGAGCGTTCGGGTAAAAAGCCTTAATTTCATTGAAACGAGCGGGGTCGCTTAATGCACCGCGTGAACCAAATACGGTTACAAAATTAGCTGAGCCGTTTAGCCCTTTGTCTGATTCCTGTTTCCATCCTTTAGTTGATGTCCAGTTACGTTGTTCTGTTTTCATTTGCGGGGTTTAAAATTATTTTTTGTTAGTGTAAATATTTTTGACTTTTAGACCGATACTGTTATTAAAGCTACTAATGCATTATATATAGTTACCGATTTTTAATGCGGGATTTTTAACGCAACTAAAGCTGTTAAGGTTTCCGTTTGGCGGAATTTTATTTCAGTTCATCCATTTGTAAACAGAGAAAAATAGTTTGACCGTAAAATCTTTTTACCTTAGTCGCCTCTGAACAATTACAATGGCTAAAGCAAAATCAAGCATACTCTCTAATCAGGCGCAGCACGAAATGCTTGAGAATTTTCGCCACGAAACAAAACGCTGGCAAAGCGAAATTGATTTCTGGAAAGTGGAAGGGTTATTCTTCAAACGTTTGCTTGAAATCTATTCGCTTAAAATATCCAATGATGATGACCGTCTTACCTTCTCCAGTTTTGAAGAAAAACTGAAGCAATACATTGAACATGTGATGGATAATCTAAAGAAGGAAATTCATTTGCACGAAGAATACCTTACTGAAGTATTGGACAAAAAAGCTTTTTCAGAAGAATACACTTATAAACTGCGCCATGAGAAACTGGCAAAGAATACCGCAGCACTGAAAAGAGAATTCGTGCTATTTAAAGAGCGGCTTTATAAATTTACAGATACTATTTAGTTGATGAAGAAAATATTAGTAGCCAATAGAGGCGAAATTGCTTTGCGCATTATGCGCTCGGCAAAAGAGATGGGAATAAGAACAGTTGCTGTTTTCTCTGAAGCTGACCGTAATGCTCTGCATGTGCGTTATGCGGATGAAGCGGTTTGTATTGGCCCTGCGCAAAGTTCAAAGTCTTATCTTAATATAGATAACATAATTGATGCCTGCCGCAAAACCGGAGCTGATGCAGTTCATCCCGGTTATGGTTTCTTATCGGAGAATGCAAAGTTTGCTGAACGATTGAAGAAAGAGAAAATTACATTCATTGGTCCTTCGCCCGAAGCCATGGAAATGATGGGCAGTAAACTGCAGGCAAAAGCAGCAGCTAAGAAATACAATATTCCGCTTGTTCCCGGAACAGACAAAGCCATTGAAAATATTGAAGAAGCAAAGAAAATAGCTAAAGCAACCGGTTTTCCGGTATTGATAAAAGCCAGTGCCGGTGGTGGTGGAAAAGGAATGCGTTTGGTTGAAAGTGAAGAAAATCTGGAAGAGCAAATGACGCTTGCCATTAACGAAGCTACATCTGCTTTTGGCGATGGTTCGGTGTTTATTGAACGTTTTGTTACTTCGCCCCGACATGTGGAAATTCAGGTGCTGGCAGATAATCACGGTAATGTGGTTCATCTTTTTGAGCGTGAATGCTCTATTCAACGCAGACATCAGAAGGTAATTGAAGAAGCACCTTCATCAGTGCTTACACCTGAAATCAGACAGAAGATGGGTGAGTGTGCAAAAGATGTGGCGCGAGCCTGCAACTATTCAGGTGCAGGAACAGTAGAGTTCTTGCTTGACGAAAATCTAAATTTCTATTTTCTGGAAATGAATACGCGTTTACAGGTAGAGCACCCGGTTACCGAAATGATTACCGGAATTGATTTGGTAAAAGAACAAATCAAAGTGGCGCGAAATGAAAAGCTTTCTTTTACTCAGGAAGATTTGAAAATAAACGGACATGCAATAGAAGTGCGTGTTTATGCCGAGGACCCTACTAATAATTTTCTGCCCGATATCGGAAAGTTACTGACATATCGCAGACCGCAAGGACCGGGTATTCGTGTGGACGATGGTTTTGAAGAAGGAATGGATATTCCTATTTATTATGACCCGATGATTGCCAAGCTTACCGTTCATTCAGATACTCGCAAAGCGGCAATTGATAAAATGATTCGTGCTATTGATGAATACGCTATTTCGGGAATAGAAACTACGCTGCCTTTTTGTCGTTTTGTTTTGCAGCATGATAGTTTTACTTCGGGTAAGTTTGATACCAATTTTATCAAGCATCATTACGAGCCTTCTATGCTTGAAAATAATAATGCTGAAGAAGCTGAGATTGCTGCCATACTTGCATCAAAACTACTTGCAGAGAAACAGGAACACCACACTAATTCCAATGGTTCAGCAGTTAAAGTATCAGCGTGGAAAAAGAACCGGACATCTATGTAATATGTAAGAGGTAATATTTAATATTTATGTATGGACAAACACATATTACAAAAAAGATTAAAAGAGTTTGCTCATAGATGTGTTAAGATGACAGACTCTCTTCCTAAAACAACACTCGGCAAATATTTCAATAATCAATTAACAAGGTCAGCATTTTCTGCTGCTGCAAATTATCGGGCAGCATGTATAGCTCAATCTAAAGCGGCATTTGTAGCTAAGTTAAGTATTGCCTTTGAAGAGATTGATGAGTCTTCCTTTTGGATTGAAAATATTAAAGATCTCGAACTTGTAAAAAAGGAAAGAATAGAGGATTTACATAATGAATCTATTGAGCTATCAAAGATACTTGCAGCAGCCAGAAAGAACTCGCAATGACAAAATATTACCTGTTAAATATTACCTATTACATCACCTCGGCACGCTTTTGGTATAAGGGTTTGCATCATGAGTAAACTTTCTTATTTATTGTCTCTTGTATTTTTAATTACTTTTTCTGTCCATGCGCAGGACACAATTCCTCAATCCGGATTAAAGAAAAAAACTAAGCCTTCTAAAAAGGAACAGGAGCGAACCGTAATTAACGGTGATACGTTAGCTGTTTACAATTTACCGGTTGTGAGCATTGGCGGAGAGCGTACTTTTAAAACCAAGAAAGAAGAAAAGAAGTATTGGCGCATGGTGCGCAACGTAAAAAAAGCTTTGCCTTATGCTAAAATTGCGAAAGAGAAATTAGATAAATACGAAGCGCAATTAGATGGTAAGCAAAAACGTGAGCGCAAACTGATTATGAAACAGGTAGAACAGGAGTTACTTGATGAGTATTCCGATGAGTTGAAAGGATTAACGATTACACAAGGGCGAATTTTATTGAAGCTTATTGATCGCGAAACAGGACACACTTCTTATGATTTAGTGGAGAGTTTGCGTGGGTGGTTTTCTGCAAATTTCTGGCAGGGGATTGCGGTGTTGTTTGATGCAGATTTAAAAAGTGATTTCAATCCTAAGACAAGCGCTGACGATGCTATGATTGATGAAATTGTGGTGAGGATTGAGAACGGAGAACTTTAAAACTTCTCAAACACTCCCAGTCCAAACAGCGCAAAATCATATTTCACAGGATCGGAAGCATCAAACTTTCTCAAGGCTTTTGTGAGTTCTTCTGTTGCCTGCCAATCGTTTTGCTTGCGTTTTAACAGTTTTAGTTTTCGTGCAACATTGCCGGAGTGCACATCAAGCGGACAATAGAGGAGGGCGGGAGAGATGCTTTTCCAGATTCCAAAATCAACACCGCGCTTGTCGTTGCGCACCATCCAGCGTAAAAACATATTCAGGCGTTTTGAAGCCGAGCCGGCTGCCGGATTGGAAACATGTTTCTCTGTTCTCTTGGGATGCGGGATAGAAAAGAACACATTGTTAAAATGAATTAATGCGTCTTTTATGTTGTCTTCTTTGCTGAAGATTTTTGCCATATCACCATGTTGGGTATAAATGTTTCTGAGAGATAGAATGAAAAAGTCTAAATCAACAGCATTGAATGTGCGGTGTTTAAAGTTTTGAAGTCTTTGTAATTCTTTATCACTTGCCTGCATTACAAAATCATAAGGACTTAAGTCCATAGCCACTACCAGCTTTTTTGCATTGTTAATGATGGTAGTGCGTTGTCCCCAGGCAATGGTGGCGGCAAGGAACGCGCTGATTTCAATGTCTTCTTTCTTAGTAAAAAGATGCGGAATACTTATCGGGTCGGAAGGGATGAAGTCAGGACGGTTGTATTTATCGTAAGCGGCTTCCAGAAAATCATGCAGCTGTTCTTTGTTGAGTGCCGCCATTATTGACCTGTGATTTTTTTGTAGGCTACTGTGTTTTGAAGCGTGATAAATAAGGTCTCAGTTCTTAGTCTTTCTGCATCTGAAAAGCCAAGTTCTGCTGCTTCATTCAAAGTCTTTTCAGCTTCAACGGGATTGCTTAAGAGTATGAAATATTTTGTGCGCAGATAGGCGTGTTCTGAGTTCTTAAGGTCAACCAATTTGTAAATACTCAGAAATTTATCTGCTTCCGGTAATCTGCGATTGTTTAGTGCTGAATTAGAATAACTGAAAGCAACAAGACTAAGGAAATTCTTCAGCCTGATGTTCATGAACTTTTCATCGCCAGATGATTTTGCAATCTTTTGTTCCAGTTTATTGAATTCATTTTTCCACCAGTTGAAATCATTTTTTACAAAAGCTTCGGAGTAGAATTGTTTTTGTTGTTTTTCGGTTTCAATTATTTTTTTGTCGATTGCTGTTTCATTTTTTGTTGCGTAAGGAGTGAGGCAGAATTGAATGGCTTCGCTCATTGTTTCCAACGGTGGCCATTCATGCGGACCATCAAAGTAGTTTATGAGGTGTTTCAGTTCTGAATTTTTAAGTGCTTCACCTGCATCATAAATCTCGGTCAGGTTCATGTCTGCTTTTCCGGCAATGCCTACAAAAATCAGGTTGTTGCTTAGTTGTGATGCTTGTGCAGGAAGCCCGGCAGAGCAGGAGATGACTGCTGCAATGTTGTTATTCTGCAGTGCAAGGTTTGATGCAATTCTTCCGCCTCCCGAAAAACCGCAGGTGAAGATTTTCTGTTCGTTAATTTTTAGTTTTTGTTTTGTGTCGGCAAATAACTGTTTGGCTGCGCTGCTTACTTCTGCCCATTGCATTCCGTTTTTTGTGGCGTTGCTCCCGATGAAAATGATACTTAAACTATCGGCTATGGATTTGTATTTCTCAACAGGGAAATTTCCTTTTCCCTGCGGGTCGAAGAAGTAGATTACGGGGAATGTTTGTGTGGTGTCGTAATTTGTTGGGAGATAGAGGGAGTAAGTGTTTGAAGCGTCTGTATTACAACTTACGGTGTAGGTTTTGCCGCCTGTGTATTGGATTGCGTGAGCAGGAGCGGGGCCTTTAGTGCTTGTTGATTTTTGTCCGCAGGAAAATAAGCTTATTAAGAGAAGTAAGAAAAACGGAAAGTGTTTTTTCATTGTGTAGTTCGTCATGCTGAACTTGTTTCAGCATCTGTTTGCTTGAGACCCTGAAACAAGTTCAGGGTGACGGATAATTAATTCACCGTTTGCAATATCCAGCTACCCTTCAACGCTATTTCCCAATTATTTTCCCAGTCTTTTTTGGTAGTAACAAGGTTATTGAAAATAACAGTGTTCTCTGTTAGTTCTCCTTTTTCAAGCAGGGTTGAAATCTGAGGAAGTTTACAGGTTTTGATTTCGTTTCCGCTGCGGTAAGCAATCTGCATGCGGTCTAACAGGTCGGTATTGAAATCGGCTTCTATCTTTTTAACCAATGCTACTGATTTATCAATGGAGCAACCGCTTGCAGCGGCTTGTTGTTCGTCAACGCCAATTACCAGAAAGCGGTTGTGCAAAATTTCGTATGCAGCTTTAAGTGCAGCTCCGTGTGCCGACCATGTTGTTACAAACTCAGTAGCAAGTGTATTTAGTTGCTGAACTTCATCGGCAGTAAATGCTCTGCTGCTTTGGTAAATCCAGATGCGTGAAGAGGGGGATAAATCAGATAGTGTTGTCATTTTATAAATCCTGTGCGCTGGCAATCAGTTCAGCAACGTCATAGACTTTTACTTCGCCTTCTTTGTTAAAGTGCTTTACGCCATCGGTCATCATGGTCATGCAGAAGGGGCAGCCTGTTGCAATTACATTGGGGTTTAATGCCAATGCTTCTTCGGCACGTTCTACGTTTACTTCTTTATCACCGTGTTCGGCTTCTTTAAACATTTGTGCACCACCTGCACCGCAGCAAAGGCCGTTGGCGCGACTGCGTTTCATTTCGGTTAATTCGCTGTCGAGTTTTTCAATAACGCTGCGTGGAGCTTCGTATTCGTTGTTGGCACGGCCAAGGTAGCAGGGGTCGTGAAAGGTTATTTTTTTGCCTTTGAATGTTCCGCCTTCTACTTTCAGTTTGCCTGAATCAATAAGTTGTTGAATAAGCTGGGTGTGGTGTATTACCTCGTAATTACCGCCTAAATCAGGATATTCGTTTTTCAAGGTATTGAAGCAATGGGGGCAGCCTGTTACTATTTTCTTTACTTCATAACCGTTTAAAACCTGAATGTTGGTGAAGGCCTGCATCTGGAAAAGGAATTCGTTTCCGGCACGTTTTGCGGGGTCGCCTGTGCATGATTCTTCGGTGCCGAGCACTGCAAATTTCACTTCCGCTTTATTCAGAATTTTTACAATGGCTTTGGTTATTTTTTTTGCGCGGTCGTCAAAACTTCCGGCACAACCTACCCAGAAAAGTATTTCGGGAACTTCGCCATTGGCGATACATTCAGCCATTGTTGGAACTTTCATTTCCATAGTCTATTCTTTAGATAATTTATATTATGCTTCGTTTGCCCAGTTCAGTCTGTCGGCCTGGCCGAATTGCCAAGGCGCACCGTTGTTTTCTACATTGGTAAACATTCCGGCTAAAGCAGCAGGAGCGTTTGATTCTTCCATTACTAAGTTTCTGCGCAGGTCAACAATAATACTCAAAGGGTCAATGTTTATAGGACAAGCCTCTACACAAGCATTGCACGAAGTGCAGGCCCATAATTCTTCGGGCGTTATGTAATCGTGTAACAATGATTTTGTGTCGGGTGTGTTCTTGTCCAGATTTTTACCATACTCTTCCAGGCGATCGCGGGTATCCATCATTATTTTGCGCGGTGAAAGTTTTTTGCCCGTTATGTTGGCAGGACAATTGGATGTGCAGCGTCCGCACTCGGTGCAGGAATAGGCATTCATCAGTTGTACCCATGATAAATCGTTTACATCTTTTGCTCCGAACTTAACGGGAGCAGCATCAGCCGGTGGGGGAGTGGCAGAGGGATCAAACATCAGTTTCACCTCGTTGGTAACCGATTCCATGTTGCTGAATTTTCCTTTAGCATTCAGGTTGGAATAAAACACATTCGGGAAAGCCAGCAGAATGTGGAAGTGTTTTGAATATGGAACGTAATTGAGGAAGAAGAGAATACCGCAGATGTGGAACCACCACACAGAGCGCTCTATCATGATGAGTGTTTCGCTGCTGAGGCCTGTGAACAGGGCAGAATAGTAGTGTGAAATAGGATAAGCGCCTGCCTGAATGTAATGTTCAACACCGCGGCTTTGCAATACCTGATCGGTTGCATTCATGGTGAAGAAGGCGGTCATTAATAATATCTCGATGGTGAGAATGAGGTTTGCATCGCTGCGCGGCCATGAAGTCATTTCGGCTGACCAGAAACGTTTTAATTTAAGGATGTTTCTGCGGATAAGAAATACAATACAGGCAAGGAGAACGCCCAAACCAAGAAATTCAAATGAGCCAATAACAAAATCATAAAATCCACCGAGAAAGGCAAAGATACGGTGTGTGCCTGCCACTCCGTCAATAATGATTTCGAGTAACTCGATATTCATAATCACGAAGCCGATGTAAATCAAAATGTGCATGATACCGGCAACGGGGCGCACCACCATTTTTGACTGACCGATGGCAACGAGCGACATTACTTTAAGCCTTTCAGCAAAGTTGTCGTTCAGGTTTTGATCTCTGCCCAGTCTTATGTTGCGGACAATGGTTTTGATTTTAAGCGCGAACAGCGTGAAGGCGCCAATGAACAGCAGTAAGAAGATTATGTTTGAAATACCCATTGTGGATTCAGTAATCGGGTTTAACGTTAGAATTATTGTTTAGCCTCTTTTTCCTTTTTCCCGAAAACAGAAATGTTTACATATCTGCCCGGATGTTCTTTGATGTCAATGAACAGGTTGTCGAGGTTTTTAGAAGCGTTGTTAAGATTGTTGTACAGGCTGTCGTTATTCACGAGCATACCAATTGAACCTTCGCCACTGTTAATCTTTTTGAATACATCGGCAGCTTCGGTCAAGGCTTTATCAGCACTTTCAATTGCTGATTTGAAATTAGATTTTGCCAGCGTATCACTGAGCGCAGAGAAGTTGGTGAGAATATTCTGGATTTTATCGTTGTTGTTTTTGATGTTTCCGGAAATGGATTCAAGGTTGTCGAAAATCTTAGCAAGCTTTCCTTTTTCTTCGCTTACGAGTGTATCCAATCCGCCTGTTGCGCTTTCCAGATTAGCAAGCGTTGATTTTAAACTTGCTACACTTTTGGAGAGGTTGTCGCGGTTTTCTTTGTTTACAATGTGGCGAATATCGCCCATTACCGAGTCTAACTGCGCGAAGATGGAGATGGCACGGGCTTTTAACGGTTCAACAGTTTTGTTCAGCTCGTCAGTAAGTGTGGCTTTAATATCAGGAAGTAGTGTATCTCCGCTTTCTGCATAAACGAGGGTGTCTTTCATTACCAGTTCAATTGCTTTAGACCCCAACAAATCGGCACTGATGATGCGGGCTGTAGATTGAACAGGAACTTTAAAGTCGGTATTAGTAAGCTGCATTTTCACAATTACATTTCCTGAATTATCAGGATGGAAGTACATGGTTTGTACAAACCCGATCTTGTAGCCGTTAATTAATACCGGACTTGAAATGGTTAAGCCTTCTACTTTTGGATAAACTGCGTAAAAGTGGCGCTGTGTGCCAAATATGCTAAACCCTTTGAGGAAATTAAAACCCCAGAAAGAGAAGGCAATGGTTAAAACGATAACTGCACCTA